>JBAUZR010000056.1:0-12885 GCA_049585375.1 Acidobacteriaceae bacterium | reverse complement strand
GCTTGAGGGCCAGTTCGCGATGCTCGGGGCTGTTGAGCTGGCTGGGGTCGATCTTCGAATACGGATCCATGTCCGCCGGATCGAAAAGGCCGAGGCGAATGCGCGCGGTGAAGAGACGGACCAGAGCGGTATCCATGGCGTTCTCGCTCAGGTAACCCTGCTGGACGGCCTCGATGTAGGGCTTGTAGTCGTGATCGTCGGTCACCTTCGCCCTGAAGTCGATGCACTCGTTGTCCATGCCGCGCTCCAGCGAGATGGCGGAGGCCTGCGCCTGGGTGGGCCGGTAGTGATGCCCGTTAAAGATGTCGCGAACCGCGCCGCAGTCCGACACTACGTAGCCCTGGAAGCCCCACTTCTGACGGAGCTGATCCTGCAGCAGGTACTGATTGGCGCAGGCGGGCTGTCCGTTGATGGCGTTGTACGCACACATCACCGATCCGGCTTTGCCCTGGACGACGGCGGCGCGGAAGGCCGGCTCGTAGGTATCCAGCTCGTCATGCTTGCTGACGTCCACGTCCGCCATGTGGCGCGTGGGTTCGGGACCGCTGTGCACGTCAAAGTGTTTCGGGGTGGAGATCACCCGGTAGTACTTCGGGTTATCGCCCTGCATGCCGATGACAAAGGCCACGCCCATGCGGCCGGTGAGAAAGGGATCTTCGCCGTACGTTTCCTGGCCGCGTCCCCAGCGTGGATCGCGAAAGATGTTGAGGTTAGGCGCCCAGAAATCGAGGCCGTGGAAGATTTCGGATGCACCGTCGTGCTCATCGCGGGCGTGAATGACGCGGGCTTCGGTGCTGATGTCGATGGCCATTGCGTGGATTCCGGGCGCATCGAAGGTGGCGCCGAGGCCGATGGGCTCGGGAAACTCCGTGGTGCCGTCGACGGCGACTCCGTGCAGCGCCTCGCTCCACCAGTCATAGCCTGGGACCTTGAGGCGGGGGATGGCGCGCGCCTGATTGACCAGCTGCGAAGCCTTTTCCTGGAGCGTCATGCGATGGACCAGGTCTTCAGCGCGGACCTCGGGCGAGAGGTTCGGGTTTAGGTAGGGCGGATTGGCAGAGTCCTGCGCGCATGCGGACGGCGCGGCCGAGGTGAAGAGCAGAAGTCCGGTGCAGGCGGCAAGGCCGGCGATCAGGCGTGCGGCGAATCTCTTCATCGTATGTCTCCAGAGCAGGAATGCTGCGAAGCCGGGGCGGCGACCCATGCGGAGAGCGTGGGACTTGCCACCGGCCAGGCGTCGCGATGATTGGGCAGCATCATTGAGCCAATCGATTTACCGCCGCTTAAGGTACCACGATCGCCGGGTCCGTGTCCGGGAAAGCCGGGGTGGCGCGAGAATTCCCGCGGCCGGAGCGGCCTGACGTTAGCGGCAGGAACAAAAGACGGCGATTCATCGCTATGATTGGGGGCATTCTCCTGGAGGCACATGTGAAGCTGCTCGCCAAGTTCAATCTGGTGCTCATTGTGATTTTTGCCGTTGGCATGGGCCTCATCGCGCACAATGCCTACAACTTTCTGATGGAACAGGCGCGCCACGAAGTGATGCAGGAAGCGGAGCTGATGTCGGCAGATGCCAGCGCCACCAAGGAGTACACCGACCAGCAGGTGAGCCCCATCCTTGAAAAAACGCCGGAGAACAACGAGCATTTCCTGCCACAGACGATTCCGTTTTACGCGGCGAACGCAACGTTCCAGCTGCTCCGCTCGAGCCATCCGGACTATACCCTGCGCGAGGCGGCTCTGAATCCGACTAATCTCGATGACCGAGCCACCGAGTGGGAGGCGGACCTGATCAACAACTTCCGCAACACCCCCGGCCAGAAAGATCGGGTGGGTGAACGGGATACTCCGATCGGCCCGGTGCTCTATGTCGCCGCTCCTATTGTGGCTGAGCCCGGTTGCCTTGCCTGTCACAGCGAGCCGGCGGCGGCACCGCGGGGGCTGATCCATCATTACGGCAGCGATCACGGCTTTGGCTGGACGCGCAACGAGACCATCGGCGCGCAGATCGTCTCGGTGCCCATGTCGGTGCCGATCGCGATGGCGCGAACCGGTTTTCGAAATCTGCTGATCGGGCTGGGCACGATCTTTCTGCTGACCATCTTCCTTATCGATCTGGCCATGTACTTCATCGTGATCCGGCCATTGCGGCGCGTTTCTAAAACCGCCGACAGCATCAGCAAGGGCGAGGTCGCCTTGCCGCCGCTGGAGGTGAAGGGCCGCGACGAGATCGCGGAGGTGACCGCCTCGTTCAACCGCATGCACACCAGCCTTCGGAAGGCGCTGGAGATGCTGAAGGGCTGAGCTGCCGAAGAGGAGGTGCAGGGAACGGCACAGGATGGCGGCTGGGAGGAGCTTGCAAACAGGGGCGGGAGGGTTGCACCTGTACCTTCTTGTGTATTAACGTTTCAGTAACGCTCACTCTGAAGCCGAACGTTTCCACCTACCCGGCCCGCGATCAAGGCACGTCAACGAGAAAGCCGGGAAGGTCCGAGCCAAGGCCCCGAGCGCCGCACGCCAGCGCCGGGGCTGCTCCTCGTGTGTATGCCGAGGCCCGGCGTCCACCCCGAAGAAGTTCCTGCAGAGCCGGCGGAATTCCCTCTCCAGGATGATGGACATGCATAATATTTTCCCCTTTGCTGGAAGCGTCCAGCTTTGCGCCGCCGCGCGGATCGCCCGCTACGGCCTGAGCGCCTCTCTGGCCGTCTGCGTAACTCTGCTGCTGGCGGGATGCGGAGGAGGCAACGGAGCCACCAGCAACCAGCAGACGGCGTCGAGCGGGAGCGGCGGCGGCTCGGGGTCGTCAGGCTCGGGCTCGTCAGGATCTGGTTCATCGGGATCTGGCTCGTCAGGATCCGGTTCGTCGGGCTCGGGTTCGTCAGGATCGGGAGCTGCAGGAAACACGACAGCGCAGCCGGCGGGAACGACGCTTTCGGCGATGCAGACCAAGGCGGGTAACTGGCAAAGCTGGGGCCAGATTGGGCCGAAGTTCATCGACTGCTCGGCTCCCTGCAAGGAGTCGAGCTGGCAGCAGACCTACGGAGTCGAGAGCCCTTCGGAGAGCGGCAATGCGACGAAGTACGAAGTGAGCCCGAAGATGCCTTACGCCGATGTGCTGTTTTCGGCGCAGTTGATTGGTGAAGGTGCGCCGCAGCATCCTGATGCGGACCACAAACTGCTGCCCTCGATCCATGAGCTGACATACGACACGGACTTTTACGTGAACGATCCGGAAGTGACTCAGTCGCTGGAGTTCGATCTGTCGCTGTGGATGAGCGGCGTGACTGGAGAGATTTTCGGAACACAGTGCGATCATCTGGGCGACGGGCAATGGGACATCTGGGACAACAAGACAGGGAGCTGGAAGGCAAGCGGCAAGCCCTGCAAATTTGTATATGGATGGAACCATGTGACGCTGGAGTTCGAGCGCGCGTCGAATAATGACACGATCTATAAGTCCATCACGCTGAACGGGACGACGTATGCGCTGAACGCGGACTATCCGCCGACGACCGCGCCTGGTGGCTGGTGGGGTCTGACGGCCAATTACCAGATGGACAGCGACAGCCAGGGATCGCAGAACACCACGTATCTGGATAATATGAGCATTACTTACCAGTGACAGCAGGGTTCAGGGATTAGAGGTCGCGTCGAAGAGGCTTTCGGCATCTCACCTGGATGGATTGCCTGAGTCGTTCTCGGAATCCAGGGAGAGTCTCATGAGCGCATCAGCCAAGTCAGGTCCGGAAAAGGAAGGTCGAACGACATCCGATGCGTGCTCGACGCCGATTGACCGCAACGCACCGGCTGGGAGTCCGGGTTCGCTGGGCTCGAAGAGCGACTGCAATGGACGTCCCAGCAGCGACGACTCAGTCGTTGAGGCGAAGGATGAGATGGGTCCTGGGTTGACGCCTCCTGTGCCGGATCGACAAGCGCGACGCTAAGGTCTCGAAGCCTTTCAGGCTGCCGGAAGCCGCTTCAGGGGGTACCCCCTGGGGGTGGGCTGCGGCATCTCGTTCATTCGATGAGGCCGTCAGGGTAATACCTTTTTGGTATTACCTTGCTGGGCCGGTTGGGCGGCCTCTTCGGAGCGGCGCCTGGTGCAGGGTTTTCAAAGAGCGGCGGCGATGGCGTCGGCAAGTGCAGCCCAGACGACAGTGGGGATTCATCCGCCTCGGCGGAGAATCCCCACTGTGCTTTAGGTTAGGGGGCTGGCGGAGCGCGAGGCAAGGAGAATCGGCGGGGCGATGGTACGAAGGTCATCCCAGCGGCGCTCCGGAAAGAGTGATGGCCTCGGAAAAATGAGGCATTGCGGTTGCGGGTTCGAGGCGACTGGGCTGCGCGATGCGGCCGCCAGGGCTTACACTTCCTCGAACAAGAGCAGCCATGAGGGCAGTCGATCGGGAGGCGGCCATGGGCACGAGCAGTCCCGGTTGGGCATCGGGCGGGGCACCGGGTTCGGCTTCCGTCGGCGGACCGCTGTACGCGCTGGCGGCGGGGCCGGAGCCGGCAACGATCGCCGACGTGATCGCGCGCATGGAGGCGATCGACGGAATTCTGCCGGTGACGGACGGTCTGAAGTGGTTCAACCAGCTCTACCTGACGGTGACCCAGCAGGTGGATCTGCATCCGCCGGGAGGCGCGTGGCAGAGTCCAGGGTGGCTGACGCGGCTGGATGTGGTGTTTGCCTCGCTCTACTTCAGCGCGCTGGCTGGGTCGCTCGCCGGGCAGAGTGTGCCGGCGGCGTGGCAGGCGGTCTTCGAGTCTCGGTTCGCGAGCGGGATCGACCGCATCCAGTACGCGCTGGCGGGGATCAACGCGCACATCAATCACGACCTGGCGCTGGCGCTGCTGCGTACGGATGCGGATGAGAACGTGACGCCGGGGCCGGGGAGCGCGGAGCGGCAGGATTACGACGCGGTGAACGGGCTGCTGAATACGGTGCTGCCGGGGGCACTGACGGCGCTGGCCACCGATACGCTGGGCGTGCTGGCCGAAGACACCGGCAAAGTAGGGCGGCTGCTGGCGTTCTGGGACGTGGTGAAGGCGCGCAATCTGGCGTGGGATTTCGCGGACCATCTGCGGGGGCTCGATCCGCTGGGGCGCACGGCGGCGTTGGCGGCGCAGGATGGGGTGACCGGGGCTCTGGGGCGGGCGATTCTGGCGATGATTTGAGTTGGGAGAGACAGGGTGAACGGGCTACGGTTTACGGGATAGGTGGCGAGCTCTTTCCGAGCCGCGCGGACATTGGGTCGACATGGAGCAAGATCCGATGCCGCATGGTGCGCGGGACAAATCCGCGCAAAGGTAAGGGGCACGGTACCGAGGTGCAGCGCGACTCGGCTGCGCACGTTTCGTGCTAAGCCGGGGGCCTGCGGTAGCAAGGAAGGCGCTGCGGAGGAAGAGTCGTGGGGTCTGGGAAGAGGCAGATAATCGAAAGGTACGGCTGCTGGCTGCCGTTCGATGCCCGGTAATGAAGCTAGTCCGTTGCAAGGCGAAATGAATCCACACCTGCAATTGCAAAGTTGGGCTGTTCTGGGGGAAAGTGTTGTCTGATGGCGAGCCTGCAGCAACACATGGAAGACTGCGTGAAGTTCCTAGGGGTACCTCACCGAGAGGTTCACGAGTGGATTGATGCTTTTGCCGCACGGGTCGGCCCCAGCCATCGGCGTGTGAGACATAATCGCGAAGGCATCGCAGAGGCCCGGTCACTTTTTGGCGAGGAAGGCGCAAGGGCTGCAGCGATCCATATACTGCGCGACTGTCGGAATCTTCCTTTTCTCGTGGACTATACTTCCGGTCGAGTTGACGCTTTAGGTCTTCAGCGGACTTGGCCTGTGACAGCATATATTCGATACCCGGAACCAGATTTTGAGGAATTGGTTATGACAGAACTCTATGGCCCTTCGGGCGTCGTGCTCTGGGCTTTTGCCGACGAGGCCGCTTTTGCCTTGATGGCGAGCGTTTCGCGTTTCACCTTGGACGAAGTGCGCGAACGCGCTCAAGTTTGGTCGGATGCGGTGGAGACGAGATCCCGTTTACCTCCGCTCGAACACCATGACAACGTGCATTCGATTGTCTCGGCGTCTGTGAATTCTTACCTGAATGAAATAGGTGCGACGCCTCTCTTTGCCCGCATAAGGCAGCAGATGCCTCAATCGACCTTCGAGTTGATCGATCTGGATAATCTAATCACACCCTTGGTGTATATCGACAAGGAGCACGTCGAAGAATTGAAGGCGGAGTTGCAGGGCGATGACGAAGATGCGACCGTTCGATTCTCGATTCCGCTCGTAATCAGCTCGAAAGTCAAAGCCGTGATGAACCCCCTGATGAACTCGGTCTCTTTCATCTCGCCCCAGAAGACGCTCGCCGTCAGCCCGGTTCAGGTGAGGCAAACGCCAGAAGGAGTCGAAGTGCGGTTTATGGTTTCAAACAGCTTTTCGGCGATCGTGGTGGGGAAAATCGGTAGCCGATATTATCTGCGGAACGGAATTCACCGGGCGTACCTCCTCCGCAGCTTAGGCATAAAGTCGGCACCTTGCTTGCTCGTGCAGGAAGAGGCCCCTCCCCCTATCACGATACAGGCGTATCCGACATTCACACCCGAGGTGTTAGGGCGTGAGCGGCCACCGCTGTTAAAGGATTATTTTGACCCCAAGCTGTCGATTGAGATCCCTTTACAGCGGACCCAGAAAGTCATAAAGATTTCACCTGACGAAAGCATTCTTCCCGTCGATTAGGAGATCACGTGCTGCCGGATTTTTGTGGTCGGAATATGCCTCCCGGCGGTCACAGGGGAACTTGGGAGGAGGTGGAAGATCGATTTGGCCGCCGATCGGAGATTCGCATCCAACTGTGTACACGGCTAAGGGGCATGCTGGAGCGAGCTAAACGGTGTGGATTCAGAGGAGTAGTAATAATGGGATCTTTCGTTAGTGCTATTGACGATCCCAAGGATTTCGATTTAATTTGGCTCACCGAGGCTGGCCTAGATCGTGGTGGACTGGATTTTGAATGTAGGCAACTCCTTGATTCTGCGCGCTCGCGGGAGAACTTTGGCTGCGATGTTCTCGACTGCGAGGAAAATTCGGTGATGTTGGATTACCTAATCAGCCCAGAAACCGGCTTCGGTCATGACAAACACACGGGGGAGCCGCGTGGATTGGTTATACTGAGGATGGAAGATATATGAATCGCATAGATTATTTGCGCGGTTTGGAGCACCGAGAGCGATTGGGTCAGATGGTCGAAATGGCGAGGAGCAACATGACCGCCAGCGGCTTCCTCGCGTTCTCACGGGGGATCGATCACCGAATGCGGTTGCTCGAGGCTGAACTCGCTGAATATGAGCGTTCTGAGAGCGCGCGCTTCTGTAGATGGATGGGGATGAAAACCTACACGGTGTCAAGCGATTCGCTGCCTCGATCAATCGATCCGCGGATAGCTGATCTGGAACCTCCTCTAACAGATGCCGAGGTACACGGCGAGTTAGCTCTCTGTACCGCGTAGCGGCCCCCCTAAGCTTAAACTGTAAACAGAGCGGCCGTGAGAGGAGTTCCTCACTGCCGCTCTGTTTGTTCTAGCTGCAACCGCTGGTGCTGCCGCAGCTCATGCATCTGTAGCAGCTTCCGTTTCTTACCATGATGGCGCCGCAGGTGTGGCAGCTGGGCGCGTCGCCCATGTCGTACATGCTGCGCATGGCATCCGCTGCGTGGTAGACGCCGCGGTCTTCGACCGCGCCAGGGTTTAGGGAATAGGGATTAGGGATTGAAGATCCCGGTTCGGGAGCGAGGCCTCCTTGCGGGGCTCCGTGGGCGCCCATGCCGCGGGTGGGGTTGTGCTGGTCGGCGGAAAGCAGGTCCCTCGACTGCGGGCCTTCCGGCCCTTCGCTCGGGATGACAGCTGACGCAGCCGGTGTCAGGCCGGCAAACAGGTTGAGCTGCTGGCCGGAGAGGAAGCGGAGCTGGAGCCAGCGGAAGATGTAATCCATGATCGACTTGGCGTAGCCGATGTGCTCGTTGCCGGTCCAGCCGGAGGGCTCGAAGCGGGAGTGCGCGAACTTCTCGCAGAGCACCTTGAGCGGCACGCCGTGCTGCAGGGCGAGAGAGGCTGCGGTGGCGAAGGAGTCCATGAGGCCGGAGACCGTGGAGCCTTCTTTGGCCATGCGGATGAAGATTTCGCCGGGGGTGCCGTTGGGGTAGAGGCCGACGGTGATGTATCCCTCGTGACCCGCGATGGAGAATTTGTGGGTGAGCGAGGCGCGCTCCTCGGGGAGGCGATGACGCACAGCGCGGGGCGGTTCCTTCGCGGAGGGCGAATCGCTTCGCTCGCCTTCCCCTGCAGCAATACTGGCCATGGCGGCGTTGAAGGCCTGGGTGGCGGAGAGGATTGACTTCGAGGCGACCTCGACCTTTTCGGCAACCTTGGCTTCGAGGGACTTGAGATCCGCCTCAGCGGGCTTGTGACCGGAGGCCATGGCGGCGAGGATGCGGTCGGCGGCGGCGGAGTGCTCGGTGGAGGTGCCCTTGATCTCCTTCGCTTTGGCTCCGTCGGATACGTTGAGCGGCTGCGCGCCCTTGGATCCGTCGCGGTAGACGGCGACGGCTTTCAGGCCGAGACGCCAGGATTCGAGGTAAGCCTCGGCGATGTCGTCGAGGGTGCAGTCATGCGGCAGATTGACCGTTTTGGAAATGGCTCCCGAGAGGAACGGCTGGGTGGCGGCCATCATGCGAACGTGGCCCATGTAATGGATGGAGCGGGTGCCCTTGGCGGGCTTGAAGGAGCAGTCGAAGACAGCGAGGTGCTCGGGCTTGACGCCGGGCGCGCCTTCGATGGTGCCGGTGGCGTCGATGTAGCTGACGATGGCGTCCACCTGATCGTTGTTGTAGCCGAGCTTGAAGAGCGCGGTGGGGACGGTGTTGTTGACGATCTTGATAATGCCGCCGCCGACGAGCTTCTTGTACTTGACGAGGGCGAGGTCGGGCTCGATGCCGGTGGTATCGCAATCCATCATGAAACCGATGGTGCCGGTGGGCGCGAGGACGGTGACCTGGGAGTTGCGGTAGCCGTGCTTCTCGCCGTGGGCGAGGGCCTGATCCCAGCAGTCTTTGCTGGCGGTGATGAGCTCGTCGAATTGCGGGACGGCGAAGGTCCTGTCGCCCGCGGTGCGGGACTTGCCAATGTTGTTGACCTCGGCGCGGTGCATGCGGATGACGTCGAGGAAGGGCTCGCGGTTGACGTAGTAGCCGGGGCAGGCGCCGCCTTCGTGCGCGACGGAGGCGGTGAGCGGCGTGGCGGAGGCGAGGGGAGGGCAGGTTTCTGCAATGCGGGCGGACTGCAGGTAAGCCTCTCCGCACATGATGGCGGTGAGGGTGGCGGCAAAGTCGCGTCCCGCGTCGGAGTCGTAGGGGAGGCCGAAGGCCATGAGCAGCGCGCCGAGGTTGGCGTAGCCGAGGCCGAGCGGGCGATAGTCGTGGGAGTTCTTCGCGATGGCTTCGGTGGGGTAGCCGGAGTTGTCGACGAGGATCTCCATGGCGGTGATCATGATGTCGATGGCGGCGCGGTAGGCGGCGATGTCAAAAGTGCCCGCCGGTGTTACGAATTTCAGCAGGTTGAAGCTGGCCAGGTTGCAGGCGGAGTTGTCGAGGAACATGTACTCCGAGCAGGGATTGGAAGCGTTGATGCGGGCGGTGTTCTTCGAGGTGTGCCACCGGTTGATGGTGGAGTCGTACTGCATGCCGGGGTCGCCGCACTGCCAGGTGGCTTCGGCGATCTTCTTCATGATGTCGCGGGCCTTGTAGGTCTTGACCGGCGAGCCGTCTTTCACGGTGCGGGTGGAGAACTCGGCATCTTTCTCGACCGCGCGCATAAACTCGTCGGTGACGCGGACGGAGTTGTTGGCGTTCTGGAAGAAGATGGACGAATAGGCCTCGGAGTCGGGTCCGCTGGAGCCGTCGTAGCCTTCGCGCATGAGGGCCCAGGCCTTGGCTTCTTCTTTCGCCTTGCACTCGATGAAGTCCACGATGTCGGGATGATCGACGTTGAGGATGACCATCTTGGCGGCGCGGCGGGTCTTGCCGCCGGACTTGATGACGCCGGCGAAGGCGTCGAATCCGCGCATGAAGCTGAGCGGACCGCTGGCGGTGCCGCCTCCGGAGAGGGTCTCAAGAGAGCCGCGAATGGTGGAGAGGTTGGTGCCGGTGCCGGAGCCCCACTTGAAGAGCATGCCCTCAGTCTTGGCGAGGGTGAGGATGGAGTCGAGGGAGTCCTCGACGGCATTGATGAAGCAGGCGGAGCACTGCGGCTTGCGGTAGCCGGTGACGGAGAACTCGACGGCGCAGGAATGCTGGTTCCAGTGCCAGTTCTGGGCGTCGGAATTGGGCTCGAGGCGGTCGCAGCCGACGTTGAACCAGACGGGCGAATTGAAGGCGACCTTCTGGGTGAGGAGCAGGTGGGCCAGCTCATCGTGGAAGACAGACGCGTCTTCGGAGGTGGCGAAGTAGCCGCCGGAGAGGCCCCAGTCGCGGATGGTTTCGGCGACGCGGCTGACGAGGGCGCGGACGCCGGACTCGCGCTCGGGGGTGCCGATCTGGCCGTGGAGGTACTTGCTGGCGACGATGTTGGTGGCGGTCATCGACCAGTCGACAGGGATCTCGACGTCTTTCTGCTCGAAGATGGTCTTGCCGCCGGCGTCAGAAATGGCGGCGGTGCGGCGTTCCCACTGGACCTCGTCATAGGGAGACAGACCGGGGCGGGAGAAGGTGCGCGGGAAACGAAGGGCGGTCTTCGTGGACGAGGGATGGCCGGCGCCGGGGGCGGCGGTCGCGGGGGAGGCGAGAGTGACGGACTTCGTAGGGGTCTCGGCCATGAGTAATTCCTTCCTTCAATCAATAAAAATTCGCGCGATGCGTGAGTCTTGCTGCCTGGTCTTTCCCGTTGCAGAACGGCCTGGACAAAAACTGGAGCCCCTCTCGGAACAAGTTCCGATGGGAGGTAGAGTCTAAGCCCGATGGCGTATCCTGGGCCGCGGGGAGTGAAGCGAGTGAGCTTCCGATTAGAGGGGGAGGCTACGTTCGCAATTCAGAACCCTGACGGACTTTTTGGAGCCGCAGATGGGAAAGTACCTCTGCTAGTGGTGTGTGTCAAGCAAGAACCACTACATCTAGTATTTTAGATGGGATTGCGGGTATCAAGACCCACAATTCCCCAAAAGGGGTGTGGACAATCGCGAAAAGGCGTGTTTTTCGCGGATTTTCGACTACTCGCTTGGGCCGTGACCTGCCTGGGCGAGGGCATGAAAAATGCCGTTACAGGGAGCATAGGCGCGGCTGGGATAGGCCACAAGGCGCGGAAATGGTGCAGTTTCGGTGGATGGCTGTGGGAGGTGTGGAGAACCGGGGACGGAGGCGTGGCAGGGCGTATTGCCGGACAACGTCGAGATGTGACAGGTTCCTGAGCTTCACTTACCGGGCCCCGGATGTCCGGGTGGAATGACCCCTGACAGGGGAGGGGTAAGCTCTGCCCAGGCGGGAATCGGCAGGTTACCAGAGGTTAACCTTCTGCGGCAGCTTTGGACGTTTTCTCGCTAGGGGAAACGGCACAGGCGGGGTATGCTTACAGAAGGAGGAGCGTTCGATGGCTTCTCCATCTATCTCTGGCCTGTCCTCGATCGTTGCATTTCGGCGTAGCCGATCCCTGCCCCGCAACGAGTCTCCTGTTGCCTCGAGCCCTGGCTTTGGCTTTTCATGCTCCACAACGGCGAAAGAGGCGTAAACGGATGCGATCGGACCTGGTGTACTCGGCGGGGCTGCAGATTGAGAATCGATTTCTTCTGGCGACAGTGGTGATGCGCGCTGTGCGCAAGCTGCACGTATCCGCCACACGGACCGAAGACACGACCAACGCAGTGTTCGGTGAGGTGGCGCAGGGCAAGTATGTCCGCGTGGAACTGCCAGTGCCGGCACCTCCGCCCGCGATCGATGCGCTGATGATGGCGCCCGCCGCTTAGAACGGCGTTCCTGGTTCAGCAGGGCTGCCCACGGGCAGCCCTGTTTCTATTGCGCTCTGCTATTTGCCCGCAGTTTCGTTCCAGAGGAAGCCCATTTCGTCGGTGTAATCGTCGACGAGCTGGGAGAGCGAGACGCCGGAGCTGTGTCCGCCCTTGAGCGAGTAGTGCAGCAGGATTGGGCGGTCGCTGCCGCTTGAGGCCTGCATGAGGGCGGTCATCTTGCGGGCGTTCATGGGATCGACGCGGGTGTCGTTGTCACCGGTAAAAAACATGATCGCAGGGTAATCGCCACCTTTTTTCACGTTCTGGTAGGGCGAGTAGGCACGGATGTAGGCGAAGTCCTTCGGGTTGTCGGAGCTGCCGTATTCGGTGGTCCACAGGCGGCCGAATTCAAACCTCTGATATCGGAGCATATCGAGCAGCGGGTAGCCACACCAGATGGCTCCGAAGAGATCGGGTCGCTGGGTCATGGCTGCGCCCATCAGCAGGCCGCCGTTGGAACGGCCGCGGATGGCAAAGTGCTGGGGCATGGTGTAGTGGTTGCGGATGAGGTATTCGGCCGCGGCAAAGAAGTCGTCAAAGACGTTCTGCTTGTTCTGGAACATGGCGGCCTTGTGCCAGGCCTCGCCGTACTCGTTGCCGCCGCGCAGGTTGGGCAGCGCGAAGTAGCCGCCCTGCTCCATCCACCAGGCGTATTCGGGATTCCAGGTGGGCAGCATGGGCAGATCGAAGCCGCCATAGCCGGTCATGAGCAGGCGCGTGGTGCCATTGCGGGGCAGGCCCTTGCGGCCGGCGATGAACATGGGCACGCGCGTGCCGTCTTTCGACGTGTAAAAGACCTGGGTGAGCTGGTAGTGCGACGAGGCAAAAGGCAC
>JBAUZR010000055.1:0-4508 GCA_049585375.1 Acidobacteriaceae bacterium | reverse complement strand
TCACAATCGTGAACGACGTGACCGCCCGCGATCTGCAGAAGTCGGATGGGCAATGGTCGCGCGCGAAGGGGTTCGATACGTTTTGTCCGATGGGCCCGCTGGTGACCGACGAGATCGATCCGGCCCGGGGGCTGACGCTGGAAACCCGCCTGAACGGCCAGGTCAAGCAGCACGGGACGACAAAGGACCTGATCTTCGATATAGCCGCTCTGCTGCGGCATATCACGGCGGCCATGACCCTGCTGCCAGGAGACGTGATTCCAACGGGAACGCCCGCGGGGGTGGCGCCCATGAATACCGGCGACCGGGTGGAAGTGATTGTGGAAGGTATTGGGACGCTGGCAAATCCTGTGATTTAAGAACGCGGCTGAACGCCGGGACCGGGCATCTAACGACAAGTCGGGTTCACGAGAATTTCGCAGGGATTCGGGCAGGATCGTTTCAGCCGGACGGCGGGATGCCGGATAATCGAGAGAGCAGGAGGAAATGATGGCAAAGACATTGCTGGCGCAGCTCCGCAGTATGACGACGGTGGTCGCCGATACGGGCGACATTGAAGCGATTGAGAAGGTGCGGCCGCAGGATGCGACCACAAACCCGTCGCTGCTGACCGCGGCAGCGCAGATGCCGCAGTACAGCAAGATCGTGGACGATGTCCTGCTTTCGGCGAAAAAGCAGCTGGGCGACGACGCCGAAGACGCAAAGGTGTCGAAGCTCGCCTTCGAGAACCTGGCGGTAGCTTTCGGCAGGAAGATCCTCGAGATCATTCCGGGCCGCGTGTCGACTGAGGTCGACGCGCGCATGTCGTATGACTCGGAAAAGACGATGGAGCAGGCCCACTCGATCATCAGGAAGTACGAAAGCGCGGGGGTGTCGCGGGAGCGGATCCTGATCAAGATCGCGTCGACGTGGGAGGGCATTCGCGCCGCCGAGAAGCTGGAGAAAGAGGGAATCCACTGCAATCTGACGCTGCTGTTCGGCATTCACCAGGCGGTGGCCTGCGCCGAAGCGAGCGTGACTCTGGTCTCGCCGTTTGTGGGGCGCATTCTCGACTGGTACAAGAAGGACACCGGCAAGGACTACCAGGGCGCTGACGATCCGGGTGTGCAGTCGGTGACGAAGATCTATAACTACTTCAAGAAATTCGGCTACAAGACGCAGGTGATGGGCGCCAGCTTCCGCAACACCGGGGAGATCAAAGAGCTGGCGGGCTGCGACCTGCTGACCATCTCACCGCATCTGCTGGAGGAGCTGGACTCATCGGAAGGCGATCTGCCGAGGAAGCTGGATCCGGAGAAGGCGAAATCGATGGACATCGAGCGGATGCACATCGACGAAGCGACCTTCGAGAAGATGCACGCCGCCGATCGCATGGCTCACGACAAGCTGAAGGAAGGCATCGAAGGTTTCAGCAAGGCGCTGGAGCAGCTGGAGCAGCTGCTGGCGAAACGTCTCACCGAGCTGGAGGCGGGCACTCCCAGGGCGGTGGCGGCGCGCTGAATGACAGGCGGATGAACCCTGTACGACCCCGGAAAGGCAGCCTTACGAGGCTGCCTTTTTCTTGTCTCCCTGCCCTCCTGTCCCGATCCGTGTCGGATGGGATACCCGTGTCTTGACGAGGTGTTTCCCGGACGCGCATGATCGGGGTCTTACAGGGCTGCCCCTCCCGGCCCTGGCTCGCGGTGTAGCTCGACCATTTCGCGATTTGTCAGGAGGCTTTTTTTTGGCCAGGATGTGGGTCCCGTCCAGCCGTATCCCTCGGGCGCGAACGATTGGCGGCGGCATCGTCATGGCGATGACGTGGGTTGCGCTTGCCGGTGGACTGCGAGGGCAAAGCGTCGCATCTGGTTTCAATGCGGCCGCAGCGCTTCCTGATGCTCCGCTGCCCATGATTTCGAGTTCCGCGATTGCGGCTCCAGCGCCCGGCGGTTTCGAGCCGCCGCGGGCCGTGCTTGAGGATTGCGCGCAAAATGCGACCCATTCTCCCCAATGCCGGGTGCACTGGCATCAGCTCATCCTCTCCACCACGCTCTTCAATGCGTTTGAAGACGCCGGCAACCTGTACAGCGGTTACTGGTACCGGTACGAGACCACGCACGGGGATTGGTTCGACCGTTGGATCAATTCGGCGGCCGGCTGGCGGTGGAACGTCTGGGCCGACCAGAACCCGTTTCTCGATGACTATGTCGGTCACCCGATGATGGGCGCCATCACGAACGATCTCTGGATTCAGGATGACCCGAGGAGCATGACGGTCGTGCTGTCGAACACATGGCCGTACTGGCGGCGGATGCTGCGTGCCGGAGCCTTCTCCACTGTGTACAGCTTCGCGTGGAAGCTGGGACCCACCGGAGAGGCGGCGATCGGCCACAACGGCGATCATGCGGAGCCGGACAACGGGCACTATACCAATGAGACGGGCTGGGTGGAGCTGGTGACGACCCCGGTGGGCGGCGCTCTGTGGACGATGGCGGAGGATTCCCTCGACAAGTACGTGGTGGCGCCGATCGAGGGAGGCGGGCGGAATCCCTTTGCGCTGCTGGGCCTCAGCCTTCTGGAACCGTCGCATGCGACGGCGAACATACTGCGGTTTCGTCCGCCATGGTATCGCGATGACCGGGTGGTGAAGGCGAAGAGCTTCTGGAGCGATCCGCCGGATGAGGACGCCGTGACGTTCACTTCACATCCTGAGGCGACACACGAAGAGGAGGAAACCGTAACGGCATCGTCGGCGCTTCCCGAGCCGGCGGCGGTGGTGCGCAATCCGGGTGCGGCGCGTCCGTTGCCGGTCTGGCCGCGGCCGGGTGGCGTTCATGAATTCGGGGCGTGGTGGGGCTTGTCGCTGATGAGCGGGCACATCTGGGGCTATGCCAAAGATGTGAAGTACATGCCCATTGACGTTCGCTATACGTATCTGCTGACCCAGCACCAGTACTGGACGATGCGGTACGCACCGGAGATGACAGCGCTGGCGATGCTGGATGAACCGGTGCAGGGCGCGACGCCGACTCAGCTGGAGCCCGCGGCGCAGTATCTCAGGCAGCGCGCATACGGCAGCGGCGTCAGTCCCGTGGGCTTCGAATCAGACTTCTTTCCGTTGAGGCGGGTGCAGCCGTTCTTCAGCACCGACGGAGGGTTCATCTATTTCGATCAGCGAGTGCTTTCGCCCGAGGGATCGCAGTGGATGTACACGATTGATTTCGGGACGGGCATCCACATCTTCCGCAAGGCGCGCCAGGACGTGACCATCGGATACCGCTACCAGCACCTGTCGAACGCGAACATCAGCGAGCACAACCCTGGAACCGACGCCAACACGTTCTACGTGGCAGTCTCACGGTTCCGGACGAAGGGCTACCGCTAGCCAGAGGAGCCGGGGCGATGAAGCCGCAGCCGGCCCTTGCGCGCTCAGACGCGGGGCGGCATCGCGGGTGCCTGGTTCACGGGAACCACTTTCCATTCAGAAAAGGCCAGCACGTAGAGCATGATGAAATTCGCCAGCGGCACGAGCATCAGCAGGCTCAGCCACGGGGAGAAACCGGCCTTCTTCCAGATCATCCAGTAGGGAATCATCACCAGCACGATGAAAAAGAGGGCCACGATGGGGAAGATAGCCATCATGGCGGTGAGCATGTGCAGGGTGTGGGGATCGACCATGGTTCACCTCCGGAAACGCGGGAATGGGGATTTCGCGCCAGCTTAGCGTTTCTCCCGAGCCGAGGCAAGGACTTTGCGACCCATTCGGCCTGCGAGGCTTTGGCAGTCCAGGCTGGCGATGGAAAAAGGTGAACACTTGGCGGGTGGGCGCCGTCATTGCGGTTGAAGGGGCAAGGAAACCAAAGGAGCCACAGGCGTGCGACCGGAAGATGAGGCGGAGTTCGCAGGTCTGGTCGAGCGCCAGTGGCGGTTTGCCTGCCGGATTGCCTGGGCCGTGCTCCGTCAGGCACAGGATGCGGAAGATGCCGCGCAGGAGGCGTTTCTGAAGATTTGGCGCGCTCAGGCGTGGCGGGGACTGCGGGATGAGCGCGCCTATGTGGCGCGGATTGCCTGGCGGGCAGCCGTGGACCGGGTGCGCGACTCGCCCCTTCGGCTTCGCGGCCAGGCAGGAATTGATATCGAGCCCGACGATACAGCGGATCGGGCACGGGGCCCGGAGGAGATTGTGGTGGCTCAGAACTGGGAGGCGGCGGTGCATCGGCTGATCGACAGCCTCCCGGAGGAGTTGCGGCTCCCGCTGGCCCTGTCAGCCGAGATGAACTCCCGGGAAATCGCCGCAGCGATGGGGATTGCGGAAGGTACCGTCCGGACGCGGCTGATGCGGGCGCGGCAGATGCTGCGGGAGAAGATTGCAGCGATGGAGGAGCGGCGATATGCGCGAGAATGACGGGGTGGACCGGTTCGATGCGGTGATCGATCGCGCGCTGCGGAGCTATGCGGAGCCGGGGGAGGTTCCGGATACGCGGGTCGTGTTGGCTCGGGTGATGGAGCGGGCACGGGAGTCGGAATCC
>JBAUZR010000054.1:0-2485 GCA_049585375.1 Acidobacteriaceae bacterium | reverse complement strand
TTCGAAACATACCGCCCAAAAACTGGTGTCTGTCTCTCCTGTCTCCAGCGTGACACCGAGATTCCCGGCAAATCGGTCAGGAACACTCCTTTTTTTCGATTTTCTTCAGATCTCTGGCAGCAAGTATAAAGCCCGTGACTGGAATCGGCACCCAGGGCTCCGGCCACAAGTAACCTCGTTTTTCTCAGGACCGGCGCCGCTGGAGCCGGACACCAGGGATGGGAACTTTTTCGGATGGCACCCCTCAGATCCACAAGTCCCGCGACCGCATGATCCCAAAGATCCCACCCCCTCTGAATAGACCGGGCAGCGGCGCCACGGTTGATCCTGGCGTCAGCCGCCTACAAGCCGTTTAGTTTCATCGTGCTACAGGCTAAGTCGCCTGTTCACCACTGTCTTACAAAACCATGATAGGATTGCGTCCTTCGCCGCAAGGATTGGCGACGTATGCCTCACACAACGATTGATGGTACTGTCCGCGAGTTCATCGCGGGAGAGCGGCTGATCGATGTGATCAACCGCAGCGGTGAGCAGGTTCCGCAGGTGTGCTATCACCCGCAACTGGGGCCGATCCAAACCTGCGACACGTGCATGGTGGAAGTGAATGGCCAGCTGGTGCGGGCCTGCGCAGCGGCTGCCGTTGACGGGATGCGGGTCGTGACCCGGTCAGAGCGCGTGGATCGGGCGCAGCGCGAGGCGTTCGATCGCATCCTCGGGAACCACCTGCTGTACTGCACGGTGTGCGACAACAACAACGGCAACTGTACGGTGCACAACACCACGAAGCTGCTCGCCGTGGAGCATCAGGAGATTCCCTACCGGTCGAAGCCATACACCGCGGACTTCAGCAATCCTTTCTATCGATACGATCCCGACCAGTGCATTCTGTGCGGGCGCTGCGTGGAAGCGTGCCAGAACTTCCAGGTGAATGAGACGCTCAGCATCCGCTGGGAAGACGAGCATCCGCGAGTGCTGTGGGATGGCGGGGCGCCCATCGGCGAGTCGAGTTGTGTTTCCTGCGGGCACTGCGTCACGGTGTGCCCGTGCAATGCGCTGATGGAGACCACGATGCTGGGCGAGGCCGGATACTTCACCTCGCTGCCGAAGCCGGCGCTGAACGGGATGATCGAGGTCGTGAAGGGCGTGGAGCCGGACGTTGGGTACGGCGCCATCCTGCAGCTGTCGGAAGCTGAGGCGGCCATGCGGGAGTCGCGGACGAAGAAGACCAAGACGGTGTGCACCTACTGCGGGGTGGGGTGCAGCTTCGATGTCTGGACGCGCGGCCGGCACATATTGAAGGTGGAACCGGCGGAGGGCGCGGCGAACGGAATCTCGACCTGCGTGAAGGGGAAGTTCGGATGGGGGTTTGTGAACAGTCAGGACCGACTGACGGCGCCGCTGATTCGCGACAACGGGAAGTTCCGCGAGGCGACGTGGGATGAGGCTCTGGAGCTGGTGGCGCGGCGCTTCCGGGAGATCAAAGCGGAGCGGGGAGCGGACGCGCTGGCGTTTGTGTCGTCGTCGAAGTGCACGAACGAAGAGAGCTATCTGATGCAGAAGCTGGCGCGGGCAGTGATCGGCACAAACAATATGGATAACTGCTCCCGCTACTGCCAGGCACCGGCGACGGTTGGGCTCTTCCGGACGGTGGGATACGGCGGCGATTCGGGATCGATCGAGGACATCGAGCAGGCCGAGCTGGTGCTGATCGTCGGGAGCAACACGGCGGAGAGCCATCCGGTGCTGGCGACGCGCGTGAAGCAGTCGCACAAGCTGCGTGGCCAGAAGCTGATTGTCTCCGATCTGCGCCGGCATGAGATGGCGCAGCGAGCCGATCTTTTCCTGCACCCGAAACCCGGAACCGACCTCATCTGGATGAGTGCGGTGACGAAGTGGATCTTCGATCAGGGACTCGAAAAGAAGGAGTTTCTGGCGCAGTGGGTGAACGGGATCGACGAGTACCGGGCAAGTCTCGCGCCGTTCACGATGGAGTACGCGAGCCGGCGGACGGGGCTGCCGGTGGAGACGCTGGAGCGCGTGGCGCGCATGATCGTCGAAGCGAAGAGTATGTGCGTGCTGTGGGCGATGGGGGTCACGCAGCACTCCATGGGATCGGACACGTCGACGGCGATTTCGAACCTGCTGCTGACGACGGGCAACTATATGCGGCCAGGGACCGGGGCGTATCCGCTGCGCGGGCACAACAACGTGCAGGGGGCGAGCGACCACGGCGCCATGCCGAACAACTTCACGGGTTACCAGCAGGTCGAGAATGCGGAAGTGCGGGCGAAGTTCGAGAAGGCGTGGGGTGTGTCGCTTCCGCCGAAGGCCGGGCTCGACAACCACCAGATGATCGACGCAATCCACGAAGGCAAACTGAAGGCGATGTACATCTTCGGCGAAGAGATGAGCCTGGTGGATTCAAATGCGAATTATGTGGACGCGGCGCTCGCGAAGCTGGACTTCTTTGTCGTGCAGGATATCT
>JBAUZR010000053.1:0-2456 GCA_049585375.1 Acidobacteriaceae bacterium | reverse complement strand
AGAGCTTGACGCGCTTAACCATCGCGGGCTGGAAGCGGTTGAAGAAACGCAGGACGCGCTCGTACTCCGGCTCGGTGTCGACCCAGATCACGCTGAATTCGGAGGTGACCTGATCGCGCAGTACGCGCTCCACGACGTTGAGATCATGGTAGATCAGCGCGGGCGGCTTGGAACTTTCGGCGCGATTCTTGATGTCCTGCCACAAGCCTTTCAGGAATCGAATGTCGGCGCGAAGTTCTTCCTCGCTGGCGCTCTGCGCTGCGGTGCGGACAATGAAGCCTCCGTGACCGTTCTCGCGCTCGCTCATGATGATCCGCTTGAGGCGCTGGCGTTCTTCTTCGGAGGAAATTTTTCGCGAGACGCCGGTGTGATTCACCGTGGGCATGTAGACCAGAAACCGTCCCGGCAGCGCGATGTGGCTGGTGATGCGCGCACCCTTGCGGGCGATGGGCTCCTTGGCAATCTGCACCAGGATTTCCTGCCCCGGCTTCAGCAGCTCGCTGATGATGGGCAGGTCCGAAGTCTGCATGTTGGGCCGGCGTCCGCCATGGCGGCGCCCCGGCTGCTGGCGTCCGCGTCCTCCGCGGCGCCCCGGGCGGCGATCTTCGCGGCGCGCCGGAGCTCCCGCTCCCGCTGCCGGTTCCCCCGCTGCCTCTTCCCCGCCTTCCTCCAGTTCCTCTTCGCCGTCGTCCTCATCCTGCGACTCGGACTCGTCCGTCTCCGCAAAGCCGCTCTGGAAGTCGTCCGTCTCCTCCTCTTCGCTGGCTTCCGCCGGCGTGGAGTAGCCCAGCCGCTTCTCGACGTGCTCCTCGCGCACCACCGCCTCGATGGTCGCCGCCTGGTCGATCGTTTCCTCTTCCAGTTCATCGCCGGGGTGCTCGTCGTTGTGGCCGGAGATCGGCTCGAAGTCGTACTCCTCCTCGTCGATCGTCTCCTCTTCCAGAACCCCCACGCCCGGCGCATAGCCAAAGAGCTGCCGCATCACTTCGCTTTCTGGCGTGGGCTCGCCCGGCGCTGTTCCCTCATGCGCGGACTCCTCCGTCGCCGCAGCCTGGGTCGATTCTCTGTGCTCCGCTTCCGGCTGAGCGGCCGGCTCAGGAGCTGGCTCCTCTTCGATCTCGACGGCTTGTTCCGTCTCTTTCCCAAGCCCGAAGAAGCGGAACTCGCTGCGCGGCGTTTCCACGCGATGCGATGCCGATGCCTCCCCCGGCTCGTACTCATGCTCCTCTTCAACGGTCTCGTCCGGAACCTTCTCCTCCAGCGGCGCAGCCACTGTGGGCAGGCCCATTTCCTGGGCGGGCACGTCGTACTCTGAAACCGCCGCGTGGACCTCAGTCCTCTCCGCAGCAGGTGTGGGTGTCGCTTCCAGCGAACCCGCGGCTTCCTGCGGCCTCGTCTCCGGCTCAATTACTGGCTCGGCAACCGGCGCAGCGCTGGCCGCCCGAGCGGGTGCCTCTGCCCCTCCGCGATGCCGCGAAAGCGTCTCGCCCGGCAGCACGGATCCGCCGTCCCAGCCGGTCGGTACGTCCACCAGCGTCGAGGGCTTCGAGCTCCCCCTGCTTACCGGCGCTGAACCACGCCCTGACGGGCCGTTCGATGACGGCCGCGACTCCGCAGGCCGGCCGCCGTACTTCGAAAGCGACTCGCCCGGCAACACAATAGGAAGATTCTGTGCGGCAATGCCGCCCGGCGCGCCCCGCTCCGGCAGCACAAACGGTTCGGCGCTGATCGCCTCGTCTACAAACTCCGGTGACTCGAGCTTGCTGTGCGTCTGAGCCCGCTGCTCGGGACGGCTGTCGCCCCGTTCGCCGGCTCGTTCTCCACCCCGTTCACCGCCCCGTCCGCCGCGGCCGCGGAAACCGCGTCCCCGCCGTCCCTTCCAGCGGCGCACGCCGCCTTCACCACCCTCATCGCTTTCCGGCGGACGCTCGCTGCGCCGCTGCGGCGCTTCCCCGGCAGCGGACAGCTGCGCCTCCGGTTCCGGGGCTCGTCCGCGCGGCTCGCGCGCCTCCCGGCCGCCGCCTTCCCGCCCGCCGACTTCGCGACCCGGCCGGCGCTCGCGCCCGTTACCGCCGTCCACCCGCTCGTATTCTTCGGATTCTTCCTGCTCTTCCAGGAAATCCGTCACGTACAGGAAAGCGTCGCGCTCCAGGCCCACGTCGACAAACGCCGACTGCATGCCCGGGAGCACACGCGTGACTTTCCCTTTGTAAACGGATCCCGCTAAGGTGTATTCGTTTTCGCGCTCGTAGTAGACCTCTGCGAGCTGATCGTCTTCAAGGATCGCCAGCCGCGTCTCATGCGGCGTGCTCGATATACAAATCTCTTTTGCCATTCTGCCTCAAATCGCCAGGGCAGACGGCACGGGTTACCGGAAAAGATCGGAGACGCAGGACGATGGACCGGTATCGGTCGCGCGCAAACCCCTGCCCCCCGCGCCTGGACCGTCTGGGAAC
>JBAUZR010000052.1:0-1687 GCA_049585375.1 Acidobacteriaceae bacterium | reverse complement strand
GAGGATCCAGCGGTCGCCCTGGCGGACGGCGGTGGTGCGGGCAGCGGCGGCGTCGGAGCCGGAGCCAGGCTCGGTGAGCGCCCACGCGCCGATGGCCTGGCCGGCGGCAAGCCTTTGGACGTACTTCTGTTTCTGAGTCTCAGAGCCGGCGAGATAAATGTGATTGGTGCAGAGGGAATTGTGCGCGGCGACGATGATGCCGATCGATCCATCGACGGCGGAAAGCTCTTCGATGGCAAGCATGTAGTCGATGTAGCCGAGGCCGGCGCCGCCGTATTCGGGCGGGAAGATGACGCCGAGGAGGCCCATCTGGCCGAGCTGCTTCACGACATCCATGGGGAATTCGGAGGCTTCGTCCCAGCGGAGGACGTTGGGGGCGATTTCGCGGGCGGCGAACTCGCGGATCTCGCGGCGGAGGGCTTCCTGATCCTCGGTGAGGGTGAAGGGAAAGGTGGGGTCCAGCTGGGCGGGGGCGGATTGGGCGGTAGTGGTCATAGGGTTCGAAAACGGGTCAGAGTAGCAGAGTGGGGGGAGGGTTGTCGCCTTCCAGCGTCTGCTGAAACCGACCGGAACCGGGCCCTGGGGACACGCGGTTGGAGGGAACCGCGAGGGTCCTTCGGCCGTTAGCGAGAGCGAACGACCGAAGGATGACAACGACCGCTAGCGGAGGCTGGCAGGGGGTGGTTCGACGGCGGAGAGCTGTTTGAACGCCGAATCGGGAAGCTTAAGCGACGCGGCGGCGACGTTTTCTTCCAGATGCTCGGGATTGGTGGTGCCAGGGATGGGCAGAGTGAGGGGCGAGCGGCGCAGCAGCCACGCGAGGGCCACCTGGAGGGGGGTCGCGGCGAGGTCCTTCGCAATCTTTTCGAGGAGGTCGTGGGCGCTGCGAACCTGGCCGAGGGGCGCCCAGGGGATGAAGGCGATGCCGTTCTTCTCACAGAAGTCGAGGAGGAAATCCCACTCGCGGTCGGCGAAGCTGTAGCGGTTCTGGACAGAAACGATGGGGGTGATTTTGCGGGCGCGCTCGAGGTGCTCGAGGGTGACATTGGAGAGCGCGACATGGCGAATTTTTCCCTGCTGGCGGAGCTTCTCCAGCGTTTCCACGGAGGCCTGGAAGGAAACCGCGGGGTCGGGAATGTGGAGCTGGTAGACGTCGATCATCTCGAGCTTGAGGCGGCGGAGACTGCCGTGGACGGCCTCTTCGAGATGTTTGGGACTGGCATTGTGGACCCACTGGCCGGGGCCGACGCGCTCCCATCCACCCTTGGTGGCGATGACGAGATCTTTCGGGTAGGGGTGGAGGGCCTCAGCGATGAGTTCTTCGGAAACATTGGGGCCGTAGGAGTCGGCGGTATCGATGAAATTGACACCGAGCTCGACGGCATGGCGGAGGGTTTTGAGGGCGGCAGCTTTGTCTTTGGGAGGTCCCCAGACACCCTGGCCGGTGATGCGCATGGCGCCGAAGCCCATGCGGTGGACGGTAAGGTCGCCAAGACGGATGTTTCCGGCGGCGGCGGCATTCGGAGCCGTGGTTGTGGGGGCGGCGGTCGTGGACATGAAGTCTCCTCTATAGGGTTCGATGGGGCAGGGGGGCGTTGGGTTCCGGATTGCGGCCGAAGGAAATCCCAGAATAGCCGCTTTTAAAGGATTGAAAGGGCGGGGCGGCAGCGGCTCACCTCCTTGTGCT
>JBAUZR010000051.1:0-12376 GCA_049585375.1 Acidobacteriaceae bacterium | reverse complement strand
TCCTGGCGAAGGGCGCGGAGCTGGCCGGTCCAGTCGACGACGCCGGTTCCGACGGGTTGCCACTCGAATTTGCCGTTGGGCTCGCGCTTCACGTTCTTGGCGTGGCAGTGGCCGATGCGGTGTTTGGGAAGGAGATTGTAACCGTTGGGGTAGGGAATGGCTCCGGGGAAGGTTCCGGCGTTGCCGGGATCCCAGTTGAGCATGAAGTTGTGATTGGGGACGGCGGCGAGAGTGGCGGCGGCTTCACGGCCGGTGGCGGTGTTGCAGTCCATTTCGTTTTCGAGGAGAAGGATCAGGTTATGCTTCGCGCACTTCTCGGCCGCTTCGGCGAGTTTGCGGTTCATGGCTTCGCGGTAGGGCTTAGGGTCCTGCAGGCGCCAGAAATCGAAGCAGCGGATGCGATCGGTGGAGAAGGTGCGGGCGAGATCGATGCAATGGTCGAGGAGAGCGTCCTGCTGATGGAAGCCGAAGTCGGCGTGGAACTCATCGCGCTCTTTGGTTTTGGTAGGAGCGCCCGGCCAGTCGACTTTGTAGAGCGGGCTGGCGATGTCAGTGACGCGGAGGTCGTACTTTTTCAGGATGCGTTTGGATTCGGCGAGCTCGTTGGCGTCGAGGTCAGTGATGTTTTTGTTCCACATGCCGCGGAGTTCGATCCAGCGCAGGCCGAAGTCGTTGGCGGCGACGGAGGCGGCGTGGTCGAAGTCCTGGGAGATTTCGTCGTTGATGACGGCGAGGCGGAAAGGGCAGGTGGTGGCGACGCGGGGGACAGCGAAAGAGGGTGCGGGGAGGGCCGCAAGAGCGCCGGCGGCGCCGAGCCCGCTGAGAAACGAGCGACGAGAGACGGGCATGAAGACTCCAGATGAGTACTGCGAGGGGTTACGAAGCAAGGGCCAGTATAGACGCGGTACGGGAACCAGGGTGGCGCCGAGGCGGAGCGGTGGTAATTTTCCTTCCCGGGTCGCTGACGCGGACAACATGGTGCCGGCATGGGATGTTGGACAGGTGAGGGAGAAATGCAGGCCCATTCAACCATCGACTGCAATTCATGGGTGCGCCAGGTGCGGGTGCAACGAATTCGGATCGCTTGCTCAGGATGACATTTTCTTACCCATGGATAGAGATCGTGGGGATGCGATGGGATGACCCGATAGTACTTTGCCGGGTTGGACCGCAGTCACACGGGATTAGTACGACTGGTACTGTGCGCGGGACGCAGTGCCATGGAGGAGCGGGAGGATACCGGGCCACCAGGGGTCATGTGCCTACCATTACTTATGATCTGCGCCAATAGCGGATAAGTGTGTCAATCTAACTTACGGGTTATGGAGCTATCTCCCGGGTGCGACGCCGCGGTTAGGGCGTAGTCGAGACGAGGCCGATGTGGAAGGCTGCGGTGGTGGGTCGCCGCGGCCAGAGAGGGAAGGGTGGGCTATGACGGATCGCAGTCAGACGGGAATGGGGTGGCGTGAATCGGTGTGGAACCAGAGGCCGGCGGTGGGGCCGCGGCCGCTGGGACGCCGCGGGCTGGCGCTGGGAGCGACCGGTGTTGCGAGTGGGCAGCGGAGGCGCGAAGCCATCGAGAATGGTGCGACATCGGTGCCGGGGTTCGTTGCGGGGTCATGGATGCGCCCGGCGCAGCGTCGCTACCGCAGCGGGAACCGGCGGCTGATGTGGCTGCTGGAGTGGATGACGGCGAAGGCGTGGCCGCTCTCAGTGATGGATGAGATGTGCAGCTGGCTTGAAGAGGGTTCGGCGGCGAGCCGGGTGTTTGTGGGGTGCGCGGCGGCGGCGACGATGGCGGCGCTGTTAACCCTGCACGGGGCGGCGCTGTATGGGCTGCAGTCGATGACACTGCTGCCGGTATTTGGCGGGCACGGCGTGCTGGCTTTGACGGCGGCGAGCTTTCTGCTGGGCGTGACTCTGCTGCCGGCGGTGCTGGGGCAGGTGGTGGGCGTGCTGCTGCGGTTCTATGTGCTGGTGAATTTGTGCACGCTGGCGGCGGTGGTGGGGTACGGGGGCTGGCTGCTGTATTCGTACGCGAAGTTTTGAAAGGGGCAGCCCGTAGCCAGTAGACCGTGGCCTGTGGCCTGAAGCGATTGGCGAAATCGAGATCGACAAAGTACAAAGCGCCTGCCGTTTAGCAGGCGCTTCATCAACCCGACCTTATTGCTTGCTGTTGCGGGTGAAACTTAGGTGCCTTCCATGGGCTGCCCGTGATTCCGGTTGCGACGAGAAGAACCAAGGCAGACGGGGCAGAAACTGCAAGATCGATGACGCGGATTGCTGTTCCAGGAGGAGTGTCTGGCTGCGAATCCTGTAGATGAGTTTAGGGAGCGGGTCGCGGAGAGTGTATCCCACTTTTCGGTGCGGGGCGTGACGGGAACAGGGTACAGGCGGATAGCGGATAGCGGATAGCGGATAGCGGATAGCGGATAGCATTTGTCCGCAACGCGGGGAAGTTGCCTTGCAACACACAATAATGCCGGGCCTGCAGTCCGTAGCTTTATCCGCTGAGCTTAGCGGCCGTCGCGGAGGCGGGTGGCTAAGCGATCGGGGAGGCCGGCGCTGAGGATGCGCTCCTGCGCTTCACGGAGATCGTAGGGAACGCGATACCAGGTGAGAGTGCGGCGCGCGTCGTCGTAGAGAGCGAAGGCGGCGCGCCAGTCGCCGTCGCGGGGCTGGCCGACGGAGCCGGGATTGAGGAGATAGCGGGCGCCTTCGCGGAGCTCGATTTCGAACTGCTCGGGCTCGGCGGAGACCGGCGTTTGCGCGCGGCGCGGGGCGCGGTGGTGGCCGAAATCGGGCATGAGGCGGAACCATTCGTCGCCGTTGGTGGCGAATCCACCCTGAACGTGCGTGTGGCCGAAGAAGGTGATGCGGGCTTCAGTGGCGAGGAGCGCGGGCCAGGCGTCGCGGACGGTGAGGAGGTAATCGTCCTCATCGAGGGGGGAGCCGTGGACGCAGCGAACGAAGGGGCCGTCGGGGGCGATGGGGCCGGGGGCGAGGTTGCGGAGCCAGTCGCGATGCTCCGGGGTGAGAACGCATTCGGTCCAGTGGGCGGCGCGCTGGGCGACGGGATTGAAGTCTTCGGCGTCGCTGAGGCCGCAGCAGGCGCGATCGTGATTGCCGCGGACAAAGACGTTGCCGAGGCGGCGGGACTCGTCGATGACCTCATTGGGGTTGGCGCCGTAACCGACGATGTCGCCGAGATTCCAGACCACATCGTGGGGCGGTGCGGCGGCGAGGACAGCCTGCAGAGCCTCCAGGTTGGCGTGGATATCCGAGATGACGAGCGCGCGCATGGCAGACAGGGCCGCTTTCCACTGTATTGGATGGGGGAGGGGCTTGTCGCGGCTAATCGGCGAAGGATTTCACCCCAGAGGACGCAGAGGAGAGCAGGGAGATCCGCTAGTCGATGCGGGCCCAGTGGTTAGGGGCGACTTCGCGTAGGGGCGGGGGTGCGGCGGCGGCAGAGATAGAAGCGCCGGGCGCGGCGGGTGCGAGAGTGGTGAGGGGCTGGTCAAGGTGGGTCTGCATGGTGGGAACGGCGCCGAGCAGGCTTCGGGTGTAGGGGTGGAGCGGGTTGCGGAAGAGCAGGGGGCGCGGAGCCTCTTCGAGGAGGAGTCCGTGACGCATGACGGCGACGCGATCAGCGACCTGGGAGACGACGGCGAGATCGTGGGAGATGAAGAGCATCGACAGGCCGTAGCGCTGGCGAAGGTCGGCGAGGAGGTCGAGGATCTGTGCCTGGACGGTGACGTCAAGGGCAGTGGTGGGCTCGTCGGCGATGAGAAGGCGGGGGCGGTTGACGACGGCCATGGCGATGAGGATGCGCTGGCGCTGTCCGCCGGAAAACTGGTGGGGATAGTCGTTGTAGCGGGCGGCGGGGGTGGGAAGCGCGACGGCGTTCATGGCTTCGAGGACGCGGTCGCGGATCTGGCGGCGTGAGAGGTCGCGATGGTGGGCGCGGACCGCTTCGGCGATTTGTTCGCCGATGGGGAGGACGGGGTTGAGGGCGGTCATGGGCTCCTGGAAGATCATGGCGATCTCGCGGCCGCGGAGGCGGCGGATGGCTTCGGGAGAGAGGGCGAGGAGGTTGTGGCCGTCGAAGTCGATGGAGCCGGAGATGGAGGCGGCGGGATCGAGAAGCCGAAGAATGGCGAGGGCGGTGACGGATTTGCCGGAGCCGGATTCGCCGACGAGGCCGAGGGATTCGCCGGAGGCGATGGAGAGGGAAAGGGAGCGGACGGCATCCACGGAGCGGAAGCGGATGGAGAGGTTGCGGATGTGGAGCAGCGGCACGAGGAGATGGTACAGGAGCAGCCGGTGGCCAGTGGCCTGTAGCCGGTAGCCAACGTAACTCGATCAGTGTTGCGACGTTTCTCTGGCGAGGAGGCGGTCGGTCATGGTCTGGAAGTGGTAGCCCATGACGGCCATGGTCATGGCGGCGCCGAATTCGCGACGATGGCGGGTGGCGGCGATGAAGACGAACTTCCAGTAGCTGAGGCGCGATCGGTGCAGGATGCCCTGGCGCAGGATCGAAAGGCAGAGGGCGCGGACGTTGGCGACGCTGAAATTTGCGCGGGAACGGGGGCGGCAGGTGCGGAGATAGTCGCGGACGCGCTGATAGTAACAATCACTGGAATAAATGCGGCGGAGGACGGAGCGGTAGCCCTCGATGAGACGGTCGGCGTTCATGCGGGGGCTGAAGTTGAGGTGGCAGCCGGTATTGTTGCCGCCGCCGGCGCTGAGGATGCGGCCTTCGCGAGTGAGGCGGCGAAAGAGCTGGGTGCCGGGGAGGGCCTGGAGGAGTCCCACCATGGCGATGGGGATGCCGCTCTTCTGAATGAAGTCGACGAGACGGTCGAAGATGTCGTCGCGATCGGTATCGAAGCCGAGGATGAAGCCGCCCATGACTTCGATGCCGTGCTGCTGGATGCGGGCGATGCTGGCGAGCAGGTCGCGGCGGGTGTTCTGCAGCTTGTTGGCGGCGGCGAGGCTGGATTCGTCGGGCGTTTCGATGCCGAGGAAGACGGAGGCAAAGCCGGCCTGCTGAAACTGGCGGAGGAGATCGGAATCGTCGGAGAGGTTGATGGAGGCTTCGGTGATGAAGCGGAAGGGGCGGCCGTGCTGCTGCTGCCAGAGGCAGAGGGCGTCGAGGAGTTCGCGGGCGCGGGGTTTGTTTCCGATGAAATTGTCGTCGACGATGAAGACGGGGCCGCGCCAGCCCGCGGCGTGGAGCTGATCGAGTTCGGCGAGGACATGGGCGACGGGCTTGGTGCGAGGGCGGCGGCCGTAGATTTCAATGATGTCGCAGAACTCGCACGAATAGGGACAGCCGCGGGAGTACTGGACAGTCATGGTGCTGTAGCGGCGCATGCGGATGAGGCTGAGATCGGGGAGGGGAGTGCGGTCGAGAGAAGGGCGCTCGCCGCACTGGTAGACGGCACGGGCGGCACCGGCGTCAAGGTCGCGAGCGAGATCGGCGATGAGATCTTCGGCCTCACCGATGACGACGTGGTCGCACTCCAGTGCGGCAGCGGGGACGCTGCTGGTGATGGGTCCGCCGACGATGGTGCGGAGGCCGCGGGCACGGCAGCGGCGAACGATGGAGAGGAGATCGGGCTGCTGGACGTGCATGCCGCCGATGAAGGCGACGTCGGCCCAGGCGAGATGGCGGTCGCGCAGGCGCTCGACGTTGGTGTCGATGAGGCGCTTGTTCCACGCGGGCGGCAAGAGGGCAGCGACGGTCATGAGGCCGAGGGGCGGCTGGGCGGCGCGCTTGCCCTGGAAAGAGAGCGCGTAGCGAAAGCTCCAGTAGGTGTCGGGGAATCCAGGATAGATGAGGAGAACGTTCATGGCGTGCATCTCCGCGGGCCGCGCTCGACGGGAGAGGGCGTGTCGCAAAGGCGGACCTGCTACCAGTGTGGGCGGATGGCGGAGCGGCGCAAGAGGTACGACGAAAAGATTACAGAGGCGAGGTCACGAAAGTGCGGGGGCAATGCAAAAGGGAAGCGGGCAAAGCCGCTTCCCTTTTGAGGATGAGGAATGACGCTACTTCTTGGGGGGGGCGATGGAGTCCTTGGCGGACTTGGCGACGCGGAATTTAACGACGGTTTTCGCCTTGATCTTGATCTGTTCGCCGGTCTGCGGATTGCGGCCCATGCGGGCTTTGCGCTCGGCTTTCACGAGGCGTCCGAGGCCGGGGATGACGAACACGCCATTCTTCTTGGTTTCCTTGATCGCGGTTTCAGCGAGTAGATCGAGAAAAGCGGCGGACTGCTTATTCGTGAGTTCCAGCTTCTCGGCCAACTGACGGACGAGAGCTGTTTTGGTCATGGTAGTTGCCATTGAAATCTATCCTCCTTGTTTTTCTTTCAGGTCGCCGGAGTCGCGCAGAGCGCGATTCCGGAGTTCTTCGGATTACATCACACGGCAGAAACTCCAGTAATGACGCGGGTCCGAAAGAACGTGCCGCCCTTTACCGTGCGGCTTTGCAAAGAGTTTGTCAATGCAAAAACGCGCGTTTCCACAGGTTTTTTGCGGTTTTTCCTGGCATTTCTCTGGAAAACACGCTTTTTGCGGTGTTTCGGGCACCCGAGGGCCCGCGGAGAGGCGTTTTGCGCGGGTCTGCGCGAGGAGCGCGCCGATGGCGTGGAGTGTAGTCCTGCAGCGGGCGGCGCGCAATGCGTGCTGTTCAAAAAAGGGCGTTGAGCCTGACGGAGCGCCGGGGTTCGGCGCGAGTGAGCGGGGCGTTGAGGAAATCGACGAGAGGCGCGGCGAGGCGAAAGCGCTTCTCGATCTGGCGGAGGAGATCGGGGCGGAGAGCCTGCTCGGCGGGAAGATGCGCGGTGACGCCCCACTGACGCCACTTGATCCACTGCATGGCAGGATGATCTGGAGGGAAGCCTTTGGGCGGGCGAGAGAGAGCCATGGGATCGTGGACGGCGAAGGAGCGAAGGAGCGCACGGCTGGTGACAAGACGTTTCCATTCGGCGTGGTGCTCGAGAAGATGGCGGCGGATGGCGAGGAGCTGATCTTTTTCGGGCATGTAAACGCCGGCGGCGATGACGAGCTCGGTGTCGCTGACATGCAGGTAGTATCCGCCGCCGGAGGTCTTAACGAGCGCGCTGTGCGCCCACCACGCGCCCTGGTGTGTCTTGTAGGGCTTTTTGTCGGCGGAGAAGCGCGTGTCGCGGTAGATGCGGAAGAGGGATTTGGCGGCGGGGCGAACGTGGTGGGGTGCGTAGTCGAGCATGCCGTGGTTGAGCTGCTCGATGAGGGCGAGCATGGGCAGCTTGAGGGACTGCTCGTAGACAGAGCGGCGCTCTTCGAACCACTCGCGGCGGTTGTTGCGTTTGAGGCCGTGGAGGAAGCGCAGGGTTTCCGGAGTGAAGCGGACGGGAGCGGTCACGGTGCCATTGTAAGAGGGAGAGGGGGTACCGGGTACAGGAGGAGGGATTGGGGATTTCACCACAGAGAGCACAGAGGACCCAGAGCGGATAGCGCGATCTTCTGCATGAGAGTGCGTCTTATACTTGGGACAAGGAACTCCTGATTTGAAGCGTTGTTGGATTCTCTCCTGCCTGCTGCTGTGCAGCGTGGCTGCAGCCGCGATGGCGGCCGTTCACCCTGCAGGGGGCGGACGCGGCCTGACTCTTCGCCAAGCTCACCAGATTGCGGTGCTGGTGGCGCATCACGACCGGATCGATTTGAGCGACACGCATGTGGAGCTGAACAGCATGGATCTGAGTGCGGATTTCGTGCCGGGATTTTACAGCTTCATCATCATTCGGGAGAGCAGCACGCCGGGTCCCGACGAGACGCTGCGGCGGTATGCGATCAGCCGGCGGACGGGCGATGTGTGGGAGATGACGCTGTGCACGCACTACGACTTCCCGGAGCTGACGCGAATGCGGAGCGCGTTTGGACGGTCAGGTGCTGCGGCGGAAGTGGCCGAGCAGGGACGCCAGCTGGGGTGCTCAGAGAACAAGGCGAAGCCGGCTTCGTAGCCGGAGGTGTGGCTGGCCAGTGAAGCCGGCGCTCCACATATTCGACTCATCGGGGGCCCGCGGGGCCCGCGAAAGCGCGAGGTCCTTCTCTGCGTTCAGGACGACACTCTCAGGATGACAATGGATTCGCCGTCGAGCCGGGGGAGCCGATCTGGCGAACGACGCGCCACGCGTAGTGAAACCCCGAAAAAACAGTGAGGAAGACCACGAAGTTGAGCGACCAGTGGCGGACGAAGAGAACCCAGGGTGGCGCGAAGAACTGGCGGAGCATGACCGTGGCGAGAGCCAGGATCTGGGCGAAGGTGTTGGCTTTGCCAAAGACACTGGGTTTGAAGTTACGGATAGAGGTGGTGGCGTAGAGGATGGCGGCGACGATGAGGATGCCGAGATCGCGGGCGAAGACGAGAACAGTGACGCGGCGGGAGATGAGGGCCTCGTGATGGAGGACGAGGAAGAGGGTGCTGAGCAGGAGCTTGTCGACGACGGGGTCGAGGTAGGAGCCGAGCAGGGTGCGCTGGTGGAGGAGGCGGGCAAGCAGACCGTCGAAGGCGTCGGTGAATCCAGCGAGGACGAAGAGGCCAAAGGCGAGCGGGAAGCGTTGATCGAGTACAGCGAGGACGAGAAAGGGTACGATGCACAATCGCAGGAACGTGAGCAGATTGGGCGTAGCCTGTAAATCGTTCATGGAAGGGTCGCCGCTCCCGGGTGGGTCACCGGGTTCAGACGCGATCACGAAGCACTCATACTATCGCAGAGGGCGAGGAATTCCCAGGCAAGTGGCTGGAGAGGCGAGGGTTTTTGGGGTCTGGACGGAGCGCCGGGGTATAGAGGCGGGTGGGCTGCACCTGTTATGATGAACGGCAGTTGGTCCCCTCGTGTAGGCGCGTAGCTCAGTTGGTTAGAGCGCTACCTTGACACGGTAGAGGTCAGGAGTTCGAGTCTCCTCGTGCCTACCAAAACATCCTGAAAAAAAAGGGTTACAGTCGTGACCTCTACCGTCATGCCCCCTCCTGGGGTGCTGTGGGGTGCTGAAGGACGGAATCGCCCAACAGACCCCGGACGGCGATGGCGTTTGCCGCGCGTTTCTCCGCGGAGATCGACACCTGGTTGCAACGCATCCAGGTGGCACCGCCAGAGCCTGCGCTTGCCTTCAACCAGCGGTTGAGCAGGAAGTAGTCTTTACGAGCCCCGCGGGCAAGCGTGCGAACTTTGATGCCGACATCTCGGCGGCGTCTTCAGTGGATTTGCGAGCGTACCGGGAAGCTTCCGTGGTTGAGATCGAGAGGGTCGCGTTCGCGGAAGTGCCTGGCATTACCCGTTGGCCGGCTCGTGCGGCCAGGTAATGGCCGCGCACTTACGTCCGTGGCTGGGCGAGATCCAAGCTCATCCACGGTGTTAGGAAAGTCATCACGGACAGCTCTTTCTCTGACAGCCGCGGATAGCAATGGATGGGCCCAGGAAAGATTCTGATTCGAATCCGCGGATTGGTATAAGCTTGGTGCCACCTGCAGGAGTCCGCGGATTGACCGGTTGAGTGGTTCCCCCCAGAAAAGCAGAAGCGATTCCCGACTCCCTGAAAACAGACTTCTCGATCGAGCTCTTTCTGTCAGGTTTTCGTTAAGGTTTGTTGTCATTTGGCCGGCAATGCATTTGCAGAAGTTCCCTGACTCGGCGCTTTCCTGGATGGGAAACTATGGCCAGCAGACGAGATCCAGTGGCGGAACTGTTTGTTGCTGCGCTCTCTCTCCAGTCGTCGCGGCGCGAGGCCTTTCTCGATCAGGCCTGCAGTCACGATCCCGCGCTCAGGCGGGCAGTTGAAGAGCTGCTCGCTCAGGATGCGCGCGCAGGCAGCTTCCTGCAACACCCTGCCGTCACTCTCGATGAGACAATGGCAGATCCTGCTTCCTCGTTAGAAACGGCTGCCATCGCGAAAGGGGATGGAAACGTTTCGCGGCCCGGACTGCAGCCCGGCCAGACCCTGATCAATCGTTTCGTCATTGTTCGTCTTATCGCGAAGGGCGGTATGGGCGAGGTCTATGAGGCCGAGGACAGCTTCCTTCAGGGAGTTCACATTGCGCTCAAGACAATTCTTCCGCGGTTTGCGGATGAGCCGGCCCTGAAGCAGCGATTCGAGCGAGAAGTTCTGCTGGCCCGCAAGGTTACTCATCCAAATCTTTGTCCCATCTATGAAATCTTTCACAGTGAACAACCGCCCCCTGCATTTTTCTTCCTGACCATGAAGCTTCTGCCGGGCAAGACACTGGCGTGGCGTTTACGACAGCCGGACGCAATCTCTGTGAAGGAAGGGATGGAGATCCTTCGGCAGATGGCGTCCGGGCTGGCCGCCATCCATGATCAGGGCATCGTTCATCGAGATATCAAGCCCAATAACATCATGCTGGAAGGCAGCGGCGAAAACGTTCGACTATGGATCACTGATTTTGGCCTGGCGCGCGCGCATGAGTCGGAAACGAGTCTGCAAAGCAAGAATGGGGTTGCAGGCACGCCTGGCTATATCGCCCCTGAACTGTATGCGGGTCACCCGCCCTCGCAAGCCAGCGACCTCTATGCGTTCGGCGTAGTGCTGCACGAGGTCATTACCGGCAAAAAGCCGGCGGTGGCTCCGGATGGCTCCTCGGTCATCGTAAGTCCTCGCCTGAACAGCGCCGTGCCTCTCTTCTGTTCCAACCTGGTGCGGGGGTCCCTCGATCGTGATCCGGAACGAAGGTGTCAGGCGTTCGAGCAGGCGATGGCTTCGCTCGGCTTGAGTCGGCGAACCTCGGCAACCTGGACCCGTCGCCGTTTTATCGGCGCCGCTGCTGCCGCCGGGGTTTGCGCTGTGGGCGCCGGCAGCTGGGTCGAACGCGAGACGATCTACGATCTGCTGCACCCGCTGCCCGGAAAGCGATTCGTGGCTTTATTGAACTGGCCGAAAACGTCGGACAACCAGGTAGCGCCGCTGCTGACCGGCGTTCTTGCGGCAATTAAGGGTCAGCTGGCGCGTATCGAAGCTTTGGACCACGATCTCTTTGTCATCTCTCCCGATGATGTGGGCGAGGATATTGCCCAGGCGGCCAACTTCAGGCAGGTCTGCGATCCTTTGGGCGCTAATCTTGTGCTTGCTGCCTCTGGTGTGCCGAATGGGAAGCGTTTCGACCTGCTTCTGCGCGTGCTCGACCCGGTCACAGGCCATGCCCTCAGAACGCGAAGCGTTGAAGGCGATCTGCACGACGCCACGCTGTTTCCTGCCCGGGCAGTGAAGGCAGCCGCATCACTCCTGAATGTGGGCGGCTATCTCAAGGACACAAAGCAAACACAGCCTGGTACAAACTCAACCGCCGCATTCACGGCCTTCCAGCAGGCGGAGGCCCTGATGAAGCAGCCGAATGACGCGGGACTGGACGCGGCCATCGAGAAATATAAACAGGCTGTGGATCTCGACCCACAATATGCCATCGCTCACGCCGAACTCGGCATCGCCTATGGGCATCTCTACGGTATTCGACGCGACTCCGCGGCTCTCGATCTGGCGCGGAGAAACTGCGAGCATGCTTTGGCTCTGGATCCGGGCCTTGTGGACGGTCATCTCGCCCGTGCGTGGGTGATGGAGCAAACGGGAAACGAACAAGACGCACTGGATGAATTTAGAAGGGCGCTTGCGCTTGATCCTTCTAACCCGCAGGCACTTGTCTGGCAGGCACAGCTCAACGGCCGTCTGGATCGGTGGGCGGACGCCGAAGCAACGTTCCGAAGAGTTCTGGCAGAACGGCCAAATTACTGGCTGGGCTACAACGAGCTGGGATTTGTCCTCCATGGCGAGGGGAAATACCAGAAGGCGATTCAGTGCTTCCGGGACGCGACTCTTGCAGCGCCGGGAAATTCACTGGCCTGGAGCAACCTCGGCGTGGAGTATCTACAGATCGGCGACTTTGCCGACGCAACCGACAGTTTGAAGAAGAGCCGAACTCTGGCTCCCGCATTTGACCAGGCAGCGGCGAATACCTCCCTTGCGTTGCGTTACCAGGGCAAGTACCAGGATGCGCTTACGTTCGCTCTGGCTGCCACAAAGCTCAATCCGTACGATGACTCGAACTGGTTGGAGCTTGGTGAGTGCTACGCGTCATTGCATGACGACATCGCGGCGAAAAGCGCATACCTGCGGGCCGCGAGAGAGGCGGAGCGGCATCTCGCGACAGACAAGACCAACGGTCCTGGCTTGATGCTGCTTGCACTCTACTACGTGAAGTCGGGTAATCCGCGGAATGCACTTTCTCTCGTGAAGGAGGCGGAGTCACTGGGGGCCAGAGACATGGATTCGCAACTTTATAAAGCGAGAATCCTGGAACTTCTGGGTCAGCGCGGCG
>JBAUZR010000050.1:0-6280 GCA_049585375.1 Acidobacteriaceae bacterium | reverse complement strand
TTGGATGGAGGAAGACATGAATGGCTTCAGAATTGTGGTAGCAGCCGACAACGAACCCAACCTCCATACTAAACGCCGTTCGCCCCGAACGGCAAAAGGCACAGCTCTGCTCCTGCTGTCATTGCCTCTGCTTCTTTTGATTCCGGGATGCGGCAAAAGGACTCCGACATACTCGGGGGCGCCGGATATGGTGCTGTCCATCGTCATGAAAAAATGGGCGATTGTGCCGAACCGCATCGTGGTGCCACAGGGGGCCCGTGTAGAGATGGTCGTCTCCACGACAGACGTGGAGCACGGCATCGCGGTCCCGGCGCTGGGTATCAACGAACCCGTGCAGCCCGCCAAGCCGGCCGTCGTCCGCTTTCTCGCGCAGACGCCGGGCACCTACCCGATGCACTGCAGCATTCTCTGCGGGCGGGGCCACGACAAGATGACAGGCGTCATCGTCATTACGCCTGACGCGAAAGTTGCAGTACACAAGTAAGGACCTTTCGTGTTCGGCAGCGTTTTCCGCCCCAAAACACGCGCCGTTTCGTCCTACAGTAGTAACCAGAGAGGCCAAATCGTTTTCGTGCTCCCGCGTATCCTGCATTCCTCCGTCTGCTTTTCGCGTCATCGTGGCGCAACCGGTGCGTTTCCCTGCGTTATGACTCTGGTCATTCTCGCCCTCATGCTGTTGCCGATACAGGGTCTTGCCGAAGTGCACGGCGGGCAGGAGAACCCACCCAGGACCGTCCATCATCACGCCAAAGGGAAGCATCACGCCATCCCCAGCAATGCCCACGCGTCGCACCGCGTCTCGGGCGTTACGACGCACCACCGCAGCCGGACCGTCGCCCACCGGCGGAGACGCCGTCACGTTCTCACCGCCCGCGAAATCGCCCGCAGCCGCCGTTACCGGCGCGCTTTCGTCGCCTCCTCCGAGCTGCGTCCCATGGCCCAGCAACTTGCGCAGAATCCAACTCCGGCCGCGTTTGCCGGGGTGGCCGCCTTTGCCCATCGCAACACAGGAGACGCCGCTGCGGCGGCATATCTGGCCCTCGGGCATGCTTACCTGCTCGATCACAAATTCCCTGACGCCGTGACCTCGCTGCGTTCCGCCAGCCGCTCGGATTCGCCGAACGCCAGTGCTCGTGGTCCGCTTGCCGATTACACGGACTACCTGACCGCGCAGGCCTATCTGCAGAGCAATCAGCTGCCCCAGGCCGAGCAGATCCTGACCGGATTCGTACAGAAATATCCTGACAGCATTTTCGTTCCCGGCATCCCCATCCTGCGTGCCAACCTGCTCGTGCAGGAAGGCGACCCGCAGGGCGCACTTGCCATCCTCAATTCGCATCGCGATGAAGCCATCGCCAATCACGCTGACTTCCAGCTCGCCCTGGCTAAAGCCGAGTTGCTCGCCGGACGCAGCGGCGAATCCGAGCATCTCTTCGAACACGTCTACCTCGATTACCCCCTCAGTATTGAAGCTGGTGTGGCCCGCGCGCAGCTTACCTCTTCGAACGCTTTCGGGAACCTTCCCTGGCAGGACCGGCGGCGTCACGCTGACGCCCTCTATGCCGCCGGCCACTATGCTGACGCAGCCGTCGAATATCGATCTCTGGCTGACGAATCGGATCTCCCGCCTGGCATGCAGACCGAACTCCTGGTCGCCGCCGCCGAGTGTGACTGGAAGCTGAAGCGCCTGACGAAGAGGGAACTGGACGCGATTCCCGATACAAACGATGAGGCCGGCGCGCGCCGCCAGTATCTCCTGATGGAGATGGCCCGCGATGACGGCGACACCCCCACGGTCCAGTCGATCGACAGCCAGATGGAGACGCGCTTTCCTTCGAGCCCGTGGTTGGCCGAGGCACTCTACTCCACTGGCAACATGTTCCTGCTGCTCAAGGACTATCCCAACGCGATTACCGCCTACGGCGAAGTTGCTCGGCGTTTCCCCACCAGCAAATACGCTCCCAGCGCCCACTGGCGCACCGGCTGGCTCAATTACCGCCTCGGCCAGTACAGCGAAGCCGCCCGTCTTTTCGATGAGCAGATTCGCTTTTACGCGGGAGGCAAAGAGATCCCCTCCGCGCTTTACTGGCGCGCCCGCATTTACGAGGACCAGGAACATCGGCCCTCCACGGCGGCCGCCTATTACAAGACCATCCTGCGTGTTTATCCGCACTACTACTACGCGATGCTCGCTCAGGATCGCCTGGATAAGCTGGGCGCGGTCACCGCCGATTCCGTCGCAATGCTCGACACTCTCCACCCCGAAGCGATTCCTGAGCTCAGCGACGACGTGCCGGAAGATGATCCTCACGTAGTCAAAGCGCGGCTTCTGGCGAACGCGGGGCTCAACGAGTACATCGCTCCGGAGATCCAGGCGGCGGACGGCAGCGACGAGTGGGGCGCCTTTGCCGAAGCGGATATTTACGCCTCCGGCGGAGAGGCCTGGCGTGCGATGCGCCTGCTCAAGCGCGCCATCCCGTTCTACATCTCGGCGCCCATCGAAGCGCTTCCGGTCGCGTACTGGCGCATCCTCTTCCCGCAGATGTACTGGAGTGATATCAAGGCGGATGCCGAAAAGAACGGTCTCGACCCTTACATGGTCGCCTCGCTGATCCGACAGGAAACAGAATTCAACCCCAGCGCCATCTCCAACCGGAGCGCTTACGGCCTGATGCAGCTGCTGCCATCCGTCGGCCGCGCCATGGCCCGGGAAGAAGGCATCCACCACTTCGAGACCAGCGAGTTGCTGAATCCGGCGACGAACATTCGCCTGGGCACGCTCTATCTCCGACAGATGCTCGAGAAGTTCAATAACCAGCCGGAGTATGCCTTTGCCGCTTATAACGCAGGCGACGATCGGGTCACCGACTGGCAGAGTATCGGCAATTATCACGGCATGGATGAATTCGTGGAGTCGATCCCGTTTACTGAAACTCGGGAATACGTCCAGGCGATTCTGCGCAACGAACAGATCTATCGGGAGCTCGACAAAGTTACCTCCGAGCATGCCCAGCGGGACTAAGCGCCAGGCCGAAGCTGCGTGCTATCATCCCCCTTCGCGTGCTGACCGCGCATCTGTTCCGCCCCGCACGCACATAAGGAGCCGCTGGCATGAATCTCTCCTCCGCGCGCCGCCATTGGCTGCGCTCTGGTGCCTTTTCGGTTGTTTTTGCTTCCGCACTTCTCCTCTCGGCCAGGGCTTTTCCACAAGACACAACTCCTGCAACGGATTCCAGCGAGGTCCATGGCATTGCCGTCGCCAACATGGACCCCTCCGTTAAGCCGGGGGACAACTTCTACCTCTACTCCAACGGCGGCTGGATTGCCCGCACCCAGATTCCCCCGGATCGCGCTGGCCTGAGCGTGTTTTCAGTTCTCCTCGACCGCAGCAACAAAGAGGTCGCCGGCATCATTGAAGAAGCTGCGAAGTCCAATGCTCCCTTCGGCTCCAGCGACCGCAAGATCGCCGACTATTACAACGCCTATATGAATGAGGCGGCCATCGAGGCCCGCGGTCTCAAGCCGCTCCAGCCTCATCTCGACGCCATTGCGGCCTTGCGCGACAAGCAGGATCTTGCCCGCTACCTTGGCACGACTCTACGGGCCGACGTGGACCTGCTGAATAACGCCGTCTTCTCCACGCCCAACCTCTTCGGCCTCTGGATTGCGCCCGGGTTCAGCGACTCCGATCACTATGCCGTCTATCTGCTTCAGGGCGGATTGGAAATGCCCAGCCAGAGCTACTACCTGGACGACAGCGACCGCATGAAGGAAATCCGTACGAAGTACGCGGCCCACGTTGCCGCCATGCTGAAGCTCGCCGGCCTGAGTGACACCGAGGCGCGAGCCACGCGGGTCGTCGCACTGGAACATGCGATTGCCGAGGTCCACGTGCCGTTGTCAGATATTGAGGACATCGCAAAAGCAAACAATCCCTGGACGCGCAGCGACTTCGCCTCCAAAGCCCCGGGGCTGGACTGGAACGCATACTTCGACGGCGCCGGTCTTGCCCGGCAGCAGAACTTCATCGTGTGGACGCCGACGGCTTTCACAGGAGAAGCGGCTCTGGTCGCTTCCACACCTCTCGATACATGGAAGGATTGGCTTGCTTATCACCTCATCGAAGATTACGCCGGCGTTCTTCCCGGTGCGGTTGCCGATGAGGATTTCAGTTTCACCGGCAAGGTGCTGTCAGGCGTGGACCAGCAGCGCCCGCGCTGGCAGCGCGCGGTCGGCCTGGTGAACGTTTCCCTTGGCGATGCGGTCGGCCAGATCTACGCCCGCAAATACTTCCCGCCGGAAGCAAAAGCCGAGGCCCAGGCGATGGTGGCCAACCTGATCGCTGCCTACCACAAGCGCATCGCTGCCATTCCATGGCTGGCTCCCTCGACCCGCGCCGAAGCCCAGGCCAAGCTCGACACACTTTACGTCGGCATCGGCTACCCCGAAACCTGGAAAGACTACTCCGCTTATGAAGTACGCCCCGATGACGCCTTCGGCAACTCCTGGCGTTACGAACTCTGGAAGTACCGCACGCAGGTCGCGCGGATCGGCAAGCCGGTCGACCGCCATGAGTGGTCGATGACTCCGCAGACTGTGAATGCAGTCAACCTTCCCCTGCAGAATGCGCTGAATTTCCCGGCCGCGATCCTGCAGCCGCCGTTCTTTGATCCCAAAGCGCCCGCCGCTCACAATTATGGCGCCATCGGCACGGTCATCGGGCACGAAATAAGCCACACCTTCGACGCCGAGGGCAGCGCCTTCGACTCCAGGGGCCGGGTCCGCAACTGGTGGACGCCTGCCGATCACGCCCATTTTGAAGAACAGGCGCAGAAACTCGTCGAGCAATACGACGCCTATGAGCCGTTTCCCGGCCTGCATGTCAACGGCAAACAGACGATCGACGAGAACATTGCCGACCTGGGTGGCGTGGCCGCTGCTTATGACGGCTATCACGCATCCCTGCACGGCAAACAACCGCCGCGGCAGGACGGCTTCACCGGAGATCAGCAGTTCTATATTTCATTTGGTCAGAATTGGGCGTCCAAAGCCCGCGAGGCGGCCATGCGACGCCAGGTGCTCACCGACGGCCACTCCCCGGGCGAGTTCCGGGCAGATATCGTCCGCAATTCCGATGCGTGGTACAAAGCCTTCAACGTGCAGCCGGGAGAAAAGCTTTATCTCGCTCCGGAAAACCGCGTCCGCATCTGGTAGACCTCAGGCATACTCATTCCGATATCGCCCGCCGCCGGTCTCCCCACGGCGCGCCCAGGCTCGCGGCGAAGATGGTAGGAGCAGGCATGGTACGAATTCAGTTCATTGTTGTCGGCGGCGCCCTGGTCGCTGCATCTTTCGCGGTCTGCGGTCAACAGGCGCCGTCTTCCTCCGGCAACGTTCTCACGCCGGAACAAAGGGCGTACCAGCAGCAGGGGCAGGCCTGGTTTGCCCGCCATCAGTCCCTGCAGGCCCAGGCAACGCCAGGGCCCACCGGCGCTACACTCACGGCACAGCAGAGCATTGCCGAGTTCAACCATGTCGAGCAGCTCTGGCAGCAGTACCGCGATGCGACCTGTACCGCTGGGCTGCACCAGTTTGACGGAGGCACAGGAGGTCCAGGCTTTCAGACGGAGTGTGAGCTGAAGCTCGCCCGCGACCAACTGCGTGAGCTCAATAGCGTCTACAGCATGCTTCTCCATCTCTGAGGCAAAAAAAGAAAAGGCAGGGCGATCGCCATCTCAGCGGTCAGCCCTGCCCGGGTTTACAGGTCCTCTACGCGCTGGCTCAGGCCGTATGCTGGAGCACTTCTTCGCGCAGGACCTCATCATGGTGTTCCTCTGCCGGAGAGCGGGGCAGAGCCACCGCCAGCACGTCCTCAATCCGGCTCGCGTAGTGGATCGTCACACCTTCAGTCTGTTCCGGCATCAGATCCTCTTCCACGTTCAGCCGATTTTCCGCCGGCAGAATCACGTCCTTCACGCCTGCACGTTTGGCAGCCAGGAATTTCTCCTTGATTCCGCCGACGGGCAGCACGTTGCCGCTCAGCGTGATCTCGCCGGTCATCGCGGTAAGCGGTCTGACAGGCGTATCCGTCAGCAGTGACGCCAGCACCGTGGCCATCGTCACGCCGGCCGACGGTCCGTCTTTCGGAATCGCCCCTGCCGGCACGTGAATGTGCAGGTCGAGGTCCTTGTTAAAGTCCTCGGCCAGCCCCAGCCGCACCGCGTTCGACCGCACCCAGGTCAGCGCGGCCTGCATTGACTCCTGCATCACCTCGCCGATC
>JBAUZR010000049.1:0-3180 GCA_049585375.1 Acidobacteriaceae bacterium | reverse complement strand
AATCTGCAGCGCGCGATATCGCGGGGCGCCGACGATCCCACCGTCCACGACCATCTGGGCGACGTCTACGAAAAGACCGGCCGCCTGAAGATGGCTGCGGCCCAGTGGGAGATCTCACTGAACGGGTTCGCGCATACCGTGCAGGCGGATATGGACGCGGGCGATGTGAGCAAAGTCCAGAAGAAGCTGGACAGTGCGCGCATGCGACTGGCGCGGGAATCCGGCGGCCCCGCCGCGGACAAGCCGGAATAGGTCGCGCAAGACCAGCATGCGGGAATCGCAGAGCGGCGCTTCGCCCGGCACCCCTGAGTTGCGCGCCGCCTTCGCGGTTCCTGACGAAGGACCGCTGGCGCAGCGGGAATTTCCAGAACCGGCACATCCCTATCGCTCTCCCTTTCAGCGCGACTGCGGACGCATCATTCACGCGCGAGCTTTCCGCCGTCTGGCGGGCAAAACACAGGTCTTCACCCAGCGGGATTCCGATCACTTTCGCAGCCGGCTCACGCACACCATGGAGGTGATGCAGATTGCGCGGACCATCGCGCGAGCCCTGGGGCTGAACGAGGACCTGACCGAGGCGCTGGCCTTGGCGCACGACATCGGTCATCCGCCCTTTGGCCATGCCGGCGAGCGAGCGCTGGACGAGGTGTTGCGGCAGCAGGGACTGCGCTTCGATCACAACCTGCATGCGCTGCGCATCGTGGAACATTTCGAGAGCCGGCACCTCGGCTTTCGCGGACTCAACCTCACCCTCGCCGTCCGCGAGGGCATCATCAAACATTCCCATGACTACGCGGCGAGGGAGCATCCGGAGCTGGCGGCTTACTTTCTGGACCAGCAGCCGCCACTGGAGGCGCAGCTCATTGATCTGGCCGACGAGATTGCCTACCTGGTCGCCGACCTTGACGACGGGGTGGAAGCCGGGATTCTGACCGTGGAGCAGATCCGGCAGGGAGTGCGGCTTTTCGAAGACCATTTTGTGCCGATTGCGGCGGAGAACCCCGGCGCCTCGGAGAAACTCCTCTTCCAGGAAGCCCTGAAGCGCATGCTGAACGCCCTTGCCGACGATCTGGTGGCCACGATCCAATGCCGTTTGAAGGCACAGGGGATCCAGGATCTGGACGGAATCCGACGGGCTGCTGACCGGCTGGCGGCCTTTTCCCCGGAGACGGAGACGCTGCGTAAGCAGGCGAAGGGCTTTCTTTACAGTCATTTGTATCTATGTGAGGAACTGAAGCAAAGCCACGCCCAGGCCGAGCAGATCGTGGCGGAGCTGTTTGCGTTCTGGTTGGCGAACCCGGATCGGCTTCCGCCTGCCTATGCGAACGAAGTGGACCGGGACGGGGCGCCGCGGGTGATCGCCGATTATATTGCCGGAATGACGGATCACTTTATCCTCGAAGCGCATCAAACCCAGCGGAAGATGGTGTTTCCCAGCGGGCACTCAACCTTCCCCGGTTCGTAAGGCCTCGAATCCCCAAGGCGTATCTTTGCCCGAGAGCGGAAAGCACTTCTCCAGAAAGACGAGGAGAGGGTATGGCACCGTTGGCAGGATTTTCCTGGGGTTGGTTCTTCGCAGGTTTGCTGCTGGGCAGCTGGATTGGGGCGACTGTTGGCAGCGCGGGGGTTTTGCTGCTGGCTGGACGCCGGATGAAGCACCTTGAGACCGTCAATCATCTGTTGCGCGTGAAACTGAGGCAATATACGCGGCCTCGGCTGGCACCGCATCGCGGGCTGGGGCCGGTGTTGCGTCCTTTCCGGGTGATCGCGGACACGGCCACAATCCCCATCGATCGCATCGCCAGCGGAAACTGATCGGCCCTCCGGTGTGTCGCCGGTGCGCTACCCTTGCAGGGTGAGTTCTCGCTTTCCTGTTTCCCGTCTTCTTGTTTCATGGAGCAGCGGCAAAGACAGCGCCTGGGCGCTGCATCGGCTGCAACAGAGCGGTGCATATGCGCTCGCCGGCCTGCTGACGACGTTCAACTCGGCGTTCGATCGCGTCGCAATGCACAGCACCCGGCGTGCGCTCGTGGAAGCGCAGGCGCGGGCGGCCGGTCTGCCGCTGGTCACGGTGCCGCTTCCCTGGCCGTGCTCCAATGCGGACTATGAAGCCCGGATGCGCGAGTCTTGTGCAGCGGCAGTGGCTTCGAGTGTCGAATTCGTGGCTTTCGGCGATCTTTTTCTCGAGGATGTTCGGCGCTATCGGGAAGAGCATCTCGTCGGCACGGGACTGCAGCCGCTCTTTCCTGTCTGGGGTATGGAGACGCGCCGCCTGGCGGAAGAAATGATCGACAGCGGCCTGCGCGCGCGGCTGGTCTGCGTGGACCCTCGCAAGCTGCCGGCGGATTTTGCCGGTCGGGAATTCGACGCAGATTTGCTGCGGGATCTGCCCGCGGGTGTCGATCCTTGTGGGGAGAGTGGCGAATTTCATACCTGCGTGTATGCCGGCCCGATGTTTCGCGAGCCGATCCCGATCGAGGCCGGAGAAGTGGTGGAGCGCGACGGATTTGTGTTTGCCGATGTGCGTCTCGCCCAGCCCGCTGCTGTCGCGGTGTGAGCCGGCGCCAGCGGACTCCCCCTCCCGGTGGATTGACATGGCGCCGGGGTCTCTGTTTTCCTCAATTCATGCTCGTGCCACACTCCATGCGCGCTGTCGCTACCGCCAACGCGCGAATTACCGTCCCCATGGAGAGGGGAGCGGGCGGCTAGACGAGCACCGGCGTACAGCACACCAGCCATCGCGCTCCCCGCGCCGATGGCTTTTGTTTTGCGCGGAGTCTCTGTTCGGAACAGAAAGGAACGTCCCTTTGAGCGTCACACTCGCATCGATCCAGGCCGCCCGCCAGCGCATCCGCGATTTCATTTATCTTTCGCCGGCGCCGCATTCCGCCGGGCTTTCGGAGATGACCGGCCAGCAGGTTTTCCTCAAGCTGGATAACCTGCAGCGCACCGGCGCCTTCAAGGAGCGTGGCGCACTCAACAAGATCCTCACCCTCACCGATGAGGAGAAGAATCGGGGCGTCATCGCGGCCAGCGCCGGCAATCATGCCCAGGCGGTCGCTTATCACGCCACGCGGCACGGGATCCGCGCCCGCATCGTCATGCCGCTGATGACGCCTCTCGTCAAGGTGGATGCGACCTCCGGCTATGGCGCTTAGGTGGCCCTGCACGGAGCCAGCT
>JBAUZR010000048.1:0-18756 GCA_049585375.1 Acidobacteriaceae bacterium | reverse complement strand
GGGCACGGCAGGGCGATATGGCCGCGTACGAGAAACTGGTCCGGCAGTATGACCGCCAGGTTTTTCGGATTGCGCAGCATATCGTCCAGAACCGTGAAGACGCCGAGGATGTTGTTCAGGACGCGTTCCTGAAGGCGTACGAAAAGCTCGACCAGTTCCAGGGGAATTCGAAGTTTTATACCTGGCTGGTCCGCATCGCAGTCAACGAGGCGCTGATGCGGTTGCGGAAGCGGCGCACCGGCAGAATGGTTTCGATTGACGAGGACGTGGAGACCGAAGAAGGCTCCATGCCCCGCGATCTCGCGGACTGGAGTCCGGATCCGGAGGCGCTGTACGGGCAGTCGGAGATGGCGGACATTCTGCGAAAAACGATCCAGGGATTGCCTCCAGGCTTCCGCGTGGTGTTTGCGCTGCGAGACGTCGAGGGGCTATCGACGGAAGAGACGGCAGAGACGCTGGGGTTGAGCATCCCGGCGGTGAAATCGCGGTTGCTGCGGGCGCGGCTGCAGTTGCGGGAGCGGCTGAGCCGATACTTTAAGCGGCGCGAATCGAAGCAAGCCCAGGGTGGTGCGAAGTGACGTGCACGGAGTTTTTGGCGCAGCTGGACGAAATGCTCGATCAGGATGCGGCGATCCCGCTGCGGGTCGATCTGGAGGAGCATCTCCGGAGCTGCGAACACTGCGAGATCACGTTGAACACGACGCGGAAGACAATCGAGATCTATCGCAGTCACGAGATCTACGAATTGCCCGACGATCTGCGGGAGCGGCTGCATCAGGCGATTCTGGCCAAGTGCCGCAAGTGCTGAACCCTGCTCTCCCCGATTCCCTTACCCGATTGTGTTATCTCAGCCGCCGGTGCGGCGTTCTAGACTTGCGTTAGCTTGCAAACCCTGACACCACCTTCGCGGACAGCGAGGCGAATCGCCGTGGCTGTGCTGCTGACGCTGCTCGTGGCGGCGACCCTGTGGTACGTCCATATGCTGAACCGGCAGATTCCCGGACAACGCTCGGGGTTGCTGCCCCGCTGGATTGGGACGCGAGCCGCATTGCAGGGGCACGACCCCTATTCGCCCGAAGTCCTGCGACAGATTCAGACGGCCTTTTACGGCCATCCGCTGCACCCGGCGGATCGTATGAATCCGGAGGCCTTTTTCTATCCGGCTCCGCTGGTTCTTTTGCTCGCGCCCCTGGCGCCCTTGTCCTGGGAGGGCGCGCGGCTCGCCTTCCTCTGGACAGTTGGACCCTTGCTCGCGCTCAGTTTCTGGCTGTGCATCCGCACTCTGCGGATTCGTGTCGGCACGGCCGCCCAGATGGCTCTGCTGGCTTTGGCGTTTTTCAGCTGGCCGTCCATCTGGGGACTCCGCCTGCTGCAACTCACCGCGCCCGTCGCGGCCCTGATTTTCATCTCGTGGTTCCTCATCGCGCGCGGGCGCCAGGTGGTTCCTGGAGTTCTGCTGGCCCTGATAACCATCAAACCGCAGCTGGTGCTGCCGGTGCTGGTCTGGCTGTTTCTATGGTCTCTCCTGCGGCAGCGGTGGAAGTTGATCGGCGCGTTTGCGGCCACCGAGGCTTTGCTCCTCAGCGCCACCCAGCTCGTCGTTCCCGGCTGGTTCGGCCATTGGCTCGCCTCTCTTCACAACTACACCGGGGTCACACAGACAGCGATTCCGCTCGAGCACCTGCTCGGGCACTGGCTCGGCCTCGCTCTCACGCTGATCCTTGCCGGATCCTGTGCCGCGATTCTCTGGAAGCTGCGACGCGCCAACGCCGATTCGCCGGAGTTCGGCCACGCCATGAGCCTGATCCTTGCGACAACGGTATGTCTGGTTCCAACCAATCCGCCCCTTATCTACAACTATGTCCTGCTGGTTCCGGGCTGCCTTGTGCTGGCGTTTCCCCCCCACGACGGAGTAGTCGCATCGGTCATGCGGGTGCTGGCTCTCGCGCAACTTGGCCTGGATTGTGCCGCCATCACTCTGGCCGCTCTGGCGGACATCCTGGGACACCCCGTTGCGGTCCTTTCCCTGCTTCCCTTCCTCGACTACCTCCTGCCTCCCCTGGTCGCAGGCGCGCTGCTCGTACGTCTGATGCTGCCCCTGGGCGCAGCCCAATCGTCACCGGCAGAGGTAATCGCTCAGGCAACCGTCGCGGCCTGAGTTCCGTCCCCTCCCGGATCGTCGCAGCCTGCATCCCGACCGTTCGACGTCCCGCCCCACTCTCATGGCCAGAAGGTGGCATCGCCGCGGCCGCGGGCCCTCCCTACAATCGCAGCAGTGGCCACAGTCACCAGCTCTTTGCCGCAAGGGCACGCTCGCCACCACAATGTGGCGGATGTCCTCGTCGTCGTCGCGTGCCTGCTCATGCTGACGCTGACCGCGATGTTTCTGGGCGTGATGACCTTCACCCGCAACCTCTCCGCGGGTCGTGATTTCGTGGTCTATTGGTCGACCGGGCAGCAGCTCGTCCATCATGCGAACCCCTATGACGTCGCGGCGATGGGCAAGCTCGAACATGCTGCAGGATTCACCGGAGAAGGCTCCTTCTTCATGCGGAATCCACCGTGGGGATTGCCTCTGGCGCTGCCCCTGGGAATTTTGGGACCGCGCATTGCAGCCTTGCCGTGGTCGCTGCTGATGCTTGCCGTCCTGTTGTATTGCGTCCACTCCCTGTGGACGCTGTTCGGCAGGCCCGAGCCGGAACTGGCGTGGCTCGGCTTCTGTTTTCCCCCGGCGCTGCAGTGCGTCATCATGGGACAAACTTCGATCTTCGTGCTGCTGGGCCTGGTTCTGTTTCTGCGCCTCTGGCGCGAACACCCATTCTGGGCGGGCGCAGCCCTGTGGTTCTGTACCCTCAAACCGCATCTCTTTCTGCCCTTCGCGCTGGTTCTGCTTGTGTGGATCGTTCTTGGACGCAGATATCGGATTCTGCTGGGTGCGGTCGCGGCCCTCGCCGTCAGCTGCGCGCTCACATGGCTCATCGACCCTCTGGCATTCACCCAGTATGCGCACTGGGCGCGTACTTCCGGCGTTGCAGAGGAGTTTATTCCCTGCATCAGCGTGGCTCTGCAGCGGCTGATCGATCCGGCGGCCCGATGGCTCGCCTTCGTACCCAGCGTGCTGGGCGGCCTCTGGGCTCTTTTCTATTTCTGGCCGCGCCGGCATCAGTGGGACTGGCTGCGGCACGGCAACCTGGTCGTGCTCGTGTCGCTTCTGGTTGCGCCCTATTGCTGGCTTTACGACCAGCCGCTGGCTCTGCCCGCGGTGATGTTCGCGCTTTGGCAATCCTCTTCGCGTAAGGTGATCGCGGCTCTTGGAGCGATCTACATCGTGCTCGAGTTGCAGGGCTTCTGGGCAACCGCCGGTCTGCGCTCCCGATGGTACCTGTGGCCCGCTGTCACGTGGGTCGTGTGGTATCTGGTCGCGGTGGCCAAGCCGAAACACGTGGAGGCCGCGTCTCTGCCTCCTGAGACGGTATTAGTGGGCTAAGCCCCGGCCGATGACTGGACTCGCTCAGGGCTTCTGCTGTACTTCGATCAGCCGGCGCGAGCTGTCAACCTGAGCCAGCGTCTTCCATGCAAAATGCGGATCGTTCTGGATGCGTACCCGGAACCAGTCCGCGTCGCCGTTGTCGAGAACAAGGAACGATGGCTGATGCAGCAGCTCCTGCAACTCCGGTAGCTTGCCGCCGAAGTAGCCTTCGCGCCGATAGTTCTCCATCAGGCGAACATCCGCGTCAACGCCCGGTGTCTTGCTGGCAGCCTCCGCATCCAGCGGATAGCGCGGCGTCCCCGGCCACGCGGTGTAGCGCGTCAGCACCAGAAAATCCTTCAGGTTGTCGCAGACCACGGTGCGTCCGGCGGTGAGGATGTCCACGCGCTTTGCGCTGAGGCCCTGAGGATGCGCCAGCAGGGCCGCGCCGATTGGCAGCAGGAGGACCGCGCTGCCGAGTAACAGGCCTCGGGTTCCCTTCCCGGCGGAGCTGCGATCTGCCCAGGCGCCGGCCAGAATTGCGATCCCCAGAGCCGAAGGCATCATGTAGCGCGGGAGAAAGACCGGTGTCATGGCGACGGATATGGCATACATAACGACCGGCGCCGCCAACAGGAAAAATCCCACCAGGCAGAGCAGCCGCTGCTCCGGCCTGTCGGAAAAGCTCCATACAGCCGTGATCACCAGGACGATCACCACTGCGACGGCGCAGAACCACCCAGCCATCAGGAGCGCGACTACAGGGTGCGGCCGCAGCTGCCAGTAGAGACCGGTGAAGAGCCAGAACGACAGCGACGATCCAAGATCCGCGAGCGTCGGCACCGGAATCCAGCCATGCGGACGGCCAACCGCCGCGGAGGCGCGAATGGCCGGAATCCACGGAACCAGGACCAGCCAGCCCGCAACCGCCCAAACGTAAACGCGGAGACGAACCTGGTGTTGAAGGGCATCGCCAACGACCAAAGCAAGCAGAAGCAGCCCTGCGTAAACCAGGCCCAGAACATGCCCGAGAACGAGGCCTGCCTGTGCCAGAGCGAGCAGCACCAGATCGCGGCGACGCGGGTGCGCGTTTCGGGCCACTTTGAGCAGTTGAGCGATGGCCAGCGCGCAGAGAAAGAGGTACAAACCATAGCCGCGAGCTTCGCTGTTTTGCTCCACAACAATCAGCGACGCAAAGAGTCCGAAGCCGGCGCCCAAAAACGCTGAAGCCGGCGAAACAAAGCGACGCAGAGTCACGAGCAGGATCAGGAACGCGCCGCAGACGCCTGCCGAGGAAAATAGCCGCAGCGAGAGGTCGCTGAGGCCGAAGAGATGAGCCCAGGGCCACGCTGTCAGATAAAACAGCGGCATTCCGCCTCCGCCAAGACGGGTGACAGCGGAAAGCAGATGGGCCAGAGAGGGGTCGCTCAGCTCAACGTGGGAGAAAACTTCATCGCCCCACATCTGCCTCTTCAGAGACCAGAGGACGCAGGAGACGAGCAGCGAAACGACTCCGAGTGCGGGAAAAAGCCAGCGATACAGCCAGGCGTGTCGCTGCGATGGCCGCGCTGACTGCGATTCATGCGAGGTCGGTGATGCGACGGGAGTAGCCAGAGAGGTTGCCATCAGCGGACGCTGGCCAGCCCTCCCGATTTCTGGTGCCAGGACAGGCCTTATCCTGCCATTGTTTCGGTTTGCCAGCTATAGAAGCTATGGTCCTTCTGTGGGATCAGCATCCCATTGTGCAAGGCTGGCGATTTTCATTGCGGACTCATCCTCTGCCGATCCTCCCCTCCGCCGGGTAGACTGAAGTGAATTCAAAAATCCAATTCTTACCCCAGGAGAGTTCTCGCTATGGCTGATGAAGTGAAGATCACAGTGCGTCCCAACGGACCTTATCGCGTGGAAGGACCCATCAAGCTGGTGGACGCCGAAGGACGCGAGTGGGATTTGACCGGCAAACCCGCCGTTTCGCTTTGCCGCTGCGGCGCGTCTGTCAACAAGCCATTCTGCGATGGGACGCATTCGAAGATGGGCTTCCAGGCAGCGGAAGCTGCGGTGAAGGCGGAGGAAGGCACTCCTGGATTTCCGGTAAAGATCTAGCTGCGGCCTACCCCCCAGGGTGGGACTGTGGCAAGCTTTTGATTTTAAGAGGGCGGCAGGGTAATACCTTTTGGGTATTACCCTGATTTGCTCTCTTTCTGGTGCAGTCGAGCCGGACTGGCTGCGCGTTCGGTGATCTCAAAGAGCGGAGTGGCGGCCGTCCGAAAACGGCGATGGGGATGTATCCGCCTGGGCGGAACATCCCCACTGTGTTTCAGCGTAGGCGGGTTGTGAACCTTAGAGCAAGGGCAATCGTCGGGTGCAACGGTACGGAGGTCATGGTGACCGACCGAGATTTCCGGGTGCCGCACCGTAGCAGATGCTGTCCGGAGAAGCAGGTTCGGACGATCCTCCGCCTGGAGCTTCCGCGATGCCGGTCATCCGTCCTCAACCCGGCAATCTGGATCTCTCCATCACACTCAATTAACGCATTGGCGATCATGCACTCACCGCGATCCGCCGATTTCAGATGGCCGACAAGCCGCCGTCGACGTTCAACTCCACCCCGTTCACGAAGCTCGAATCGTCTGACGCAAGAAACAGCGCGACCGTCGCGATTTCCTCAGGCCGACCCATCTTTCCCCGCGGGATCATGGACTCGAACATCTCCTTCGCCTCCTTAGTGAGAACTTCATCCTGCATCGGTGTGGCGATTGGCCCCGGGCCCAGCACGTTCACTCGGATCTTCCTGCCCTTCAGTTCGTTAAGCCACGTGCGTGCGAAGGAGCGCAATGCCGCCTTGCTCGCCGAATAGACGCCGAAACCAGGAAAACCCTTCACGGAAGCAACGGATCCGGTCATGATGATCGATCCACCATCGTTGAACAGCGGCAACGCCTTCTGGACCGTAAAGAGCGTTCCGCGCGTGTTCAGGCCGAAGGCCGCATCGAAATGCTGTTCGGTAATTTCGCCCAGCGGCAGGGCCTCGCCCCTGCCGGCGCTCGCGAACAGGACGTCGATCTTGCCCTTTTTTCGTTTGACCGTATCGAACAGACGGTCGAGGTCGTCGAGATTGGCCGCGTCCCCTTGCACGCCGGTCACGTTCCGGCCAATCAACCTGACGGCCTCATCGAGCTGCGCCTGCCTCCTGCCCGTGATGAAAACCCAGGCGCCTTCTTCAACGAACCGCCTGGCGCTCGCCAGCGCCATGCCGCTCGATCCACCCGTGACGACTGCAACCTTACCCTCAAGCTTTCCCATAACTGCTCCCTTCGGTTGATATCTGGCATCCAGTACAGAACAGTAGATTTCCCAGGCGGTGGACGAGAACTGCTCGGGAGTCCTGATCTTTTGTCCATTCGTCCAAAAGAGGGAGGCTGCGGTGGACCCGATAACCGACATCTTCAGAACGATGCACGTGACCGCTTTCGGCCTGCACAGGCTCGAAGCCACAGCCCCGTGGGGCGTAAAACAGGAAAATCAGTCCGAAGAAGAAGTCGCATCTTCCGGCAAAAAGATGTCACCCACAGATTTGGCGCACTTCGCCATGCTTTCACGCGGCAACTGCTGGCTGAGTGTGGAAGGGGTTCCGGAGCCGATTCCCCTCACCGGTGGTGATTGCTTTTTGCTGGCTCGGGGGACTTCGATTGTTTTGCGCGACAGCCCGCGAACACGTCCGAGGTGGAGTTTCCGCGAGATTGGGGCCAAAGCCAACGGCAATGTCGCTTTTTATGGCGGCGGTGGCGCACCGACGACAATCGTCTGTGGTTCCTTGAGCTTCGATCGCGCCAGCCTGAAGCCGATCACTCAGTTATTGCCGAGATTCATTCTGATGAAGGCCGATGAGGTACGCACACTTGCTCTTCACAACACAGTGCAGGCCCTGGCGTCAGAGATGGCAGAACAGGCGCCGGGATCTGAAGTCGTCGCGACTCGGCTAGCCGAGGTTCTGTTTATTCAAGTGCTCCGGGCGCATATCGCGTCGGGACCGGAACGCAACAAAGGATGGCTTTGTGCGATTTTCGATCCTCAAATGGGCACTGCCCTGAGTGCCATTCACGACAGAGTAAATACACCCTGGACCGTCGAAACCCTGGCCGAAGCGGCGGGCATGTCTCGCTCCGCATTCGCGGCGCGTTTTAAAGAGGTGCTCGGACAAACACCGCTGGAATACGTAACCGAGTGGCGGATGCAGAAGGCGATGCAGTTACTCGAACAGCGCGACAAGAAACTCATCGACGTTGCTCGCTCGGTCGGTTACGAGTCCGACGCGGCGTTCAGTAAGGCGTTCAAGCGAGTTGTCGGGGCCAGCCCTGGTGAATACCTTAAACGTAGTTTTCAAGACCAGGGTAATTGGGTGGCATGATGAACGAACGCTGAAGGATCTGCAATGGCGGGGCCGGACTGAAAACGGCTGAAGTACCCGGACCACCGAATTGGAGGCGCCTGTCATCTTCCCCCTGACGGTTTTGGGCTCTGCACGCTCGTGTATCCGTGCAGCTGCGGCCCTACCAGGTTGGAAAAGTCGTAATTCTCGTCGCGATCGCCGTCCACCGTCCAGAACATCGCGCCGATCATTCCCGGATATCCGCCGGGGCGGCGCAATCTGTACGTCACCCCTTCGGGAGCCTTCCCCGTGATCAGGTACTGCATCGCTCCGCTCACCAGTTGCGGAGTTGAGGTGCCCGTCAAAAATCCCACAGCTACCTTGTCCGCAGGGATAGGTGGAAACACCTCTCCCCCACGGCCGCCCACCGTGAATCCGTGCAGCAGCAACTCCGTCATCGCCGCGTCGTAATTCACCGATCCCATCTGATAGACCTCACCATCCAGTCCTTCGAACGGGGGTGTGTTGTAGTCCTGCGCGTCCACAAACGTCAGGATGTCCCGGACGCCCCACAGCAGCGGCAGGTATGATCCGAACTGCCCGCCGTAGCCCGGATACCCTCCCGGGAGTTGGGTCCCCTCCGGCACCAGGGTCAGCATGAAGCTCGGCCCGAAGTGCTCGCGAAGCTGATGCAGCGCCGTAATCAGGTTGACCACCGAGGCCGTCTTCGGGTGGCGGAAGTCCGTGTCCCCTGGGTCGAGCACCAGTGATGGCGTCTCGAAGTCCAGATCGATTCCGTCAAAGCCGTACTCCGTCACGATCTGCGTCACCGAGTTCACGAAGTTGGGGATGCTCGCCGTCTGTGCCAGCGTGAAATACTCTCCCCCGCCGCCGAGCGAGATCAGCACCTTCTTCCCCCGGCTTTTCAGCAGGGCTATGTCACTTTTCATTTGGCCCAGGTCCATTGCCGGCTGGCCCGGCCGAGCCGGGCGCACGTGCATCTGCATCGTGCCTTCCGGCGCCTTGTGATTCACGTTGGCAAACGCCACAAGGATCACGTCCCACTGCGGCGCGACATCGCGCAGTCGCAGCAATGTTCCTCCCAGTCCGCTCCCCGTCCAGTACCCGATGAGTTCGTGCCCGTTGGTTGTGCCCGGGGACGGCAGGGCCGCCACCGCGGCGGGAGGCGCCGGGTCATTCGCGGTTCCCGGAGCCGGGAGATGTGGCGCCGGGCACCGATCGGCGGCCGCCCGCAGCATTTGCGCGTCCGGAAAGCTGTACGGTCCCGTTCCTTCCGTGTACCAGCCCATCAGGGCGACATCCGCCACATGCCACGCCGCGTCCCTGGTCTGCACCACCCATGCGGGGCCGGCCGGGAGATCGCTGCGATCGTTGGTGTCGAGCGGATCCTGGAGCGTGTATCGGGTCGCCGGGCTGTCTCCTCCACATCCGGGACGTTCCACGCCCTCCGCCGCCGGCCACCTCCACGGTGAAACCACGTTCTCTCCGGGCGGCAAGGGCTTCCGGAACGCCACATGAAACAGCGGGTCATGAAGCGGATCGTTCACCCACTCCGCCAGCTGCTCCGTGAGCGGCTGGACATCGCGTTCGGTCACCAGTGGCGGTGTCGCGCCCAGAAACGAAGCCAGCACAAACGAGTTTCCCGTCACCTCGTCCGTCCCGTGCGTTCCCCACGAGCAGCACACCGTCGCATCGCCATAGGTGTAGTACGCGGTATTCCGCGTTACCGCGATCACGAGTTTGCCATCCTCCCGCGCAATCTGCTGGAAGATCGCCCGCTGCACGTACTCCTGATCCGCCATCCCCAGCACGGTCCCGGTCCGCTTCGAGGTGAGCAGGTACCCGTACCCGACGGGTATCTCCACCGTCACCGGCCGCACCTCGGGCGTCCCCAGAAGGGTGTGCCATCCCGCCGCGGTTGTCGTACCCACGGTCGCGCGCAGCATCGCGTCAATGTATTGTGTCGTCCCCTCGGCTCCAAACGCCGCCTTTGCGAACACCGGCGATTGCAGCACCCGGCGAATATCCCCCGCGGCATCCAGGGTTACCGGCTTGCCCGCGGCTCGCGTTGCATCGAACAGGAGCCGCACCGGCACCAGCACCGTCGGAATCACGGTTGTCCCGCCCTGCGCGGGATCCCGTCCCGGCAGCGTTACCGGGCGGGAGGCCGTGTTGTAGCGGAAGATCGGCGCCGTTCCCTGTGCGTACCCCACGCTACTCAACAGCAGGAAGGAAACAACCAGCAGAAAGCGTGCAATTCTCATCAGGAGACGATCATAGCGTCATGGCGCCTGACTGCTGGTTCCTGGACCCAGGGGGATCGGCCCTGGGCTATGGCTGCGGGTTCTGGTTTGGGTTCTGCTGCTGGTTGTTGTCGTCGCCTTTGCCAAACAGCCGAGACCAGAAGCCGCGCTTCTTCTTCTTTTTCGTTTCCTGATCCTGATCCACGGGCTGGCTCTGCGCCGTCGAGGGCTGGGCCGGGCTGGCCTTCGCCGGAGGCGGTGCGGGCTGCGCAATCTTCGGCGGCGGAGGCGGCGGATTTACAGGCCTCTGGCCAATCCCGAAGATCTTCTGGAAGAGGTTCCTCTGATCGCCCATGGAATGGTCGCAGGTATCCGTGGGCTGGGTTCCGTCGACGAAGGCCGCGGTGTAGTCGTCAGGGCAGGCGGCATCGGCGAGCAGGTTGGTGGTGTCGTCGAGGCGGACCTGCACGACGCCCGGCGGGGGGACAAACTCCCGCGTGTCGGAGTACTCCGGAAGCTTGACCGCGTTCTTCATGAAGTCGGCCCAGATGGGACCGGCAGCGTGGGCGCCTTCGATCTTGATGTCGGTGTAGTCGTCGTTGCCGACCCAGACGACGCAGAGCAGATTGGTGGTGAAGCCGGCGTACCAGGCATCGTGCGACGTGCCGGTTTTGCCAGCCGCTGGCGCGGTGAAGCCCATGTTGCGAACGCCGGCGCCGGTGCCATGAGGATTGTTCAGCACCTGTTCCATCATGCTGAGCGTGAGGAAGGCAGCGCGTGGATCGAGAATGGGCTTGGTATCGGGTGTGTAGTCCGCGATGACGTCGCCGTTGGTGGAGCGCACGGAGGCGAGCATCCAGGGGTTAATCTTGACGCCTTCATTGGCGAAGACGGTGTAGGCGCCCGCCATTTCGAGCGGGGTCGCACCATAGGCGCCAATGGCCATAGCGGGCGTGGCGCGGGCGGATTTGATCCCGGCATCTCGGGCCAGGGCGGCCACGTTGTCAAAACCAACCATCTGCGCGAGGGCGATGGTGGGGTTGTTCAGGGAGCGGTACAGGGCCTCAGTGGCGGGGATGTCGCCGTAGTATTTGTTGTCGAAATCACGCGGCGAATAGGTTTGGTTGTCGAAGGTAAAGGTCGTCTGCGCGTCGTGCAGCATGGTGACCGGCGTAAAGACGGCGGTGGTTCCGTCGGTGTTGGTGAGCGGCGTGCCAGCCAGAGCGGTGTTGAACGCGGCTGCGTAGACGAAGGGCTTGAAGATCGATCCGGTGGGACGATCGCGCACCGCATGGTCGAGCTGGCTGACGCCATAGTTGCGTCCACCGACAAGAGCCAGCACCTGGCCGGTGTGCGGATTGAGAGCCACGAGCGCGACCTGCGGATAGGTGGCCGGCGGGATGGTTTCGCCTTTCCTCGCGGCGATGCGGGCGAGGCGCTCATGCCGGAGCCGCACGATCTCGTCGACCTGCTTCATGCCGTCGGCGACGGCGTCCTGGGCGATCTGCTGCAGCTGCGGGTCGAGGGAGGTATAGATACGCAGGCCCTGCTGGTTGTAGTCGGCATCGCCGAGGCGCTGGATGAGCTGGTCCCGAACGAGGTCGACGAAGTAGGGCGCTTCACCGGCGTCAAAGGCGCCGGCATCCAGGCCGAGCGGAGCCGCTTTCGCATCGGCGGCCTGCTCTTTGCTGATGTCCCCGGTTTCGACCATGGCGTCGAGCACGACATTGCGCCGCTCGATGGCGCGATCGGGGTGACGGAACGGATTGAGCCAGCTGGGGCTTTGAATGATGCCGGCCAGAAGAGCGCATTCGGGAAGGTTAAGCTGGCTGACATCTTTGCCGAAGTAGGCCTGGGCGGCTTCGCCAAAGCCGTCGACGGAGAAGCTGCCACGCTGGCCGAGCGGCACTTCGTTGGCATACATCTGGAAGATCTGCTGCTTATTGAAGCGATGCTCGAGCTGGAAGGCGATAAGAACCTGCAGGAATTTCCGCTTCAGGCGCTTTTCCGGGGAGAGGAAGAAATCCTTGGCGAGCTGCATGGTCAGAGTGGAAAAGCCCTGACGGTAGCGGCCGGAGCGCATGTCAGTGAGCAGAGCACCGAAGACGCGGGGGTAGTCGACGCCATCGTGCTGGAAGAAGTGCCGGTCTTCAATGGAAGTGACGGCGGGGACCAGATATTTGGGCAGCTCGTTATAGGTGACGAGGCGGCGCTTGGTGTGGTTCTGGTCGGAGAGGCCGGTGACGAGGAGGGGCTCCAGCTCGTAGGCGGCGAGCTGCTGGCCGTTGTCGCCGGTGATCTCGCTCACGGCCCCGTCGGCAAAGTGGATGGTGGCTCCATCCTGGGAATGATAGGAGGACGGACCTGGATGGATGGTGACGGAATCGTCGCCGGGGGCAAAGGTGCCCATCGACGAAGCCTTGCCCTGACCGTCGATGCTGTAGCCGCCCTGCTCGAGCTGCTGTTCGACGTCTGCCGGCTTGATCTTCTGGCCGGGCCGAACTTCTTCCGGAGCGGCATAGATGCTCGCGGTCTCGGTGAAGAGCGGGTGCTTGAGGCGCGCATCGACCACATGGCCCATCTGGGCCCAGTAATACGCGAAGACCATGCCGCCGAGGATGGCGACCACTGCGCAGCAAAGGCCGGCGGTGATGAGGACATTTCGCCCGGTGACGCTGACTTTCAACCGAGGCACCTTGACTTTGACAACCAACGCGGGTTTACCCCTTCCCTACTATTTCAGACGGATCGCGCAGGCGATTCGACTGATGGCGGCCGGTTCCTTCGGCGATACTGCCGAGCCGGCCTGCTTGATTTCGTGCACGAGCTGCGCCAACCTCGGGGCCATTGAAGACAAACCCTTTAGCCGGGCCGAGGCCGGCCGAGCGTCTACCAGGGGACACGGTGTGTCGCGCCGGACACGTGGCTTGGATGCGCTGTAGTCTCCAGGCATTGCCCGGTCAGCCCGCTGTCACGGCCCGCTGCAGTTCCGCGGGAACCTGGTCGATGGCCACGTCGCGACCGGATGCGGCAGCCCGGGTGACCAGCTCCACTTTGCCCTCGGCCGCCTTTTTGCCGACGGTGACGCGGTACGGGATTCCGATCAGGTCCGCATCCTTGAACTTTACGCCTGCCCGTTCATCGCGGTCGTCGAGCAGGACGTCAAAGCCGGCGGTCTGCAGATCGGATGCGATTTTCTCTCCGGTGGCCCTGAGGGTTGGGTCGCCAACATTCGTAACCGTGACCACCACATCAAAGGGCGCAATGGAGCGCGGCAGCCAGAAGCCGTTGGCGTCGTTGCTCTGCTCGATAGCGGCGGTGAGGATGCGTTCAATCCCGATGCCATAGCAGCCCATGATGGGGGTCACTTCCCTGCCGTTGGCGTCGAGGACGCGGGCTCCCATCTTGTCGGTGTAGCGATCGCCGAGCTTAAAGATGTGGCCGACCTCGACGGCTTTGGCCACTTTGAGGGGTTTTCCGCATTGCGGACAGCCTTCACCCTCGATCACATTGCGAACGTCGGCCACCACGGTCCAGGAGAAGTCGCGATCGGGGACGACGTTGCGGTAGTGGTAATCGAGCTTGTTGGCGCCGCAGACCAGGTTCTGGCGATTCTCGAGACCGGGATCGAGGATGACATTGACCTTGCCGTCGTTGAGGGTCTTCGCCGGGTCGAGGCCGACGGGACCGAGATAGCCGGCAGGCGCGTGCATCCACTGTTCCAGTTCCTCGGCGACCATGGGACGGAGGTCACTGGCGCCCAGGACGGAGATCAGCTTGGTCTCGTTGACGAAATGATCGCCGCGAAGAAAGACCACTACGGGGGCCAGAGCGGACTTGCCGTCGGCGGACTTGCCGTCGGCAGATTTTCGATCCGCAGACTTCGTGGGGATCGAGGCCATATAGGCGACGCACTTGACGTCGGAGCTGGCTTCGATGTCGAAGAACTTTGCCACATCGATGATCGCCGCCTGGCCGGGGGTATGCACGAGCTCCGGCTTTCCGTCGCCGGTGGAAGTCATTTCCTTCACCGGAGCGAGGCGCGAGGTGGCCCTCTCCATGTTGGCCGCGTAGCCGCAGGCCTGACAGCTGGCGATGTGGTCTTCGCCTGCGTCGGTATAGACCATGAACTCCTGGGACTGCGAGCCGCCCATGGCGCCGGAGTGGGCTTCGACGGCGACGAAGTTGAGGCCGCAGCGCGTGAAGATGGCGCGGTAGGCGGCGTCGTGGAGGTCGTAGCTGCGATCGAGGCCGGCCTGGTCCAGATCGAAGGAGTAACTGTCTTTCATGATGAACTGGCGGACGCGCAGGAGTCCGGAGCGAGGACGGGGCTCATCGCGGAACTTGGTCTGGATCTGATACCAGATTTGCGGCAGCTGCTTGTAGCTGCGCAGCTCGTTGCGGGCGATGTCGGTCATGACCTCCTCATGGGTCATGCCAAGGCACAGGTCGGCGCCTTTGCGATCCTGGAGGCGGAACATGTTGTCGCCCATGAGGGTCCATCGGCCGCTTTCGCGCCACAGGTCGGCGGGCTGGATGGTGGGCAGGAGGAATTCCTGTCCGATGCGGTCCATCTCCTCGCGGACGATGGCGATGATGCGATTGATGGATCGCTGGCCGAGGAAGAGGTAGGAGTAAATGCCGGCGCCGAGCTGCCGGATATATCCGGCGCGAAGGAGAAACTTGTGGCTGGCCACCTCCGCGTCAGCGGGAGGCTCGCGGAGAGTGGGGATGAAGAGCTTCGACCAGCGATGCATGCAGATCAGGCGCCTTTGTCGGACCGCGGCCGCAGAGATTTCCCGAGGCCGGGATTCGGCGCGGCGGTAATTCTTGTGCAAAGGTCTATTCTAAATGGCCGGCGGGGTCTTCAGGATCGGCGCGCGCGGCACCGAAGGCGGCATTCACCTGGTCGAGGAGAGCCTGCAGATCGGCAGGCTGTGTGGTGTCGACTTCGATGACGTGGCTCATGGCAAAGGGGCCGTCGTATTCCGCCATGCGCTCGGGGGGCATTTCGGCGAGCGGATGCGCCGGATGGTGGCGCTCTCTACTGGCGCGCTCGGCAAAACGCCGGGAGGCTTCGTCGAGAGGGACGCGGCAATGGACTTCAACAATCTGGCCATCGAGGGCCGCGAGTTTCGCGCGCTCCTCCGGGCTCCGGGTGCGAAAATTGGCTTCCAGGACGACTGCGGGACACTGGTTGGCCAGGACCCACAGCAGATCCATGGCGGCGGAGCCGATGAGGCGTGAGAAATCCAGATCGCCGGGCGTGCCGTTCAGGGAGGTGTAGAGGCACTCCTTGATGTCGTCTTTGCAGAGCAGGGCAAACCCGAGTTGGTGGGCGAGAGGGCGGGCCAGCGTGGTCTTGCCCGAACCGGGCGGTCCGGAGACAATCACGATCCGGCGCAGAGGACAGGAACTCATGTCGAGGCCGCTCCGGGGATACGGGGCACAGGGGTATCCGATGCTATGTTCAATCTGGTAACGACACACGTTTTTGGGGTGGCTTTCACAGGATGAATGTGCAATGCTGAATCACAAATTTCCCTGTGTTTCTGTGTTGCTTCGGACCAGGTAAGCCCGGCTCCCGAGGGAGAAACGGGCTCGACGATTTGGGAGGTGTTGAACAAACGTAGCTATGTATACACCCTTCCTGATGTGTGGCTATGCGGCAGCCCTTCTCCTGATGCTGGTGGGATTCAGAGGGGTACGCCGGAGCACCCCGGATTTGCATGGCAGCCGCCAGCTCGTCGGGTTCATTTTGTGCGCCCTGTTCGCGATTTTGCTCTTTGGACTCCGACCCTGGGCTCCCACTCTGGTGAGTCTGGTCGTTCCGAATTTCCTCCTTTTTGTGGGCGGCCTTTTCCTGTATCTGGCGGCGGCGGACGTGCTGCAGCAGCCGCACCGTCTGTTTCCGTGGCCCGGCCTGGTGATTTTCCTGGCGCTTCCTCCGTTTCTCTGGTTTACATACGCCCGCAACGACGTTGTAGGGCGGCTGCTGGTCCACGCCGTCGTGATGAGCGCGATTTTTCTGACTACGGCGGCTCGCCTGTTCCGGGAAAAGGATGCGTCGATCCGCCCGGCCGCCCGCGCCTGTGGGTGGCTGCTCATCGTTTCCACGCTGCTGCAGGTCGGCTGGTTTCTCTCCGATTACCACGCGGGTCCGGTCGTCGGCGTGAACTTCGTCCATCCGGATCTGGTGAATGTGGGTTTCAGCTACCTGTCCATGATTCTGGGTCTGGCGACCGTGATTGCGCTGCTTTGGCTGGCGCTGACCGTGCATCGCCTGGACCTGAACAAGATGGCGCAAACCGATGCGCTGACGGGCCTGCTGAACCGCCGTGCCTTTGAGGAGATCCTGCGCCGCGAGCTGCTGCGCTGCGAGCGCAGCGGCGGCGTGATGGGGCTGCTTCTCATCGATCTGGACTACTTTAAGCAGGTGAACGACTCGCTGGGGCACTTCGCCGGGGACGATGTGCTGCGCCGCATCGCGACTGCGCTGCGAGACAGCACTCGACCCTCGGATGTGCTGGCCCGCTACGGTGGCGAAGAGTTTGTTGTGTTGCTGCGCAATGCGGCACTGGAAGAGTCCCGGATCGCCGCCGAGCGTATTCGCCTGAGGATCGCAGCCGTGGCCGGGCTGCCGGGCAGCGTAGCCCTGACTGCCAGCATCGGTGTGGCCGTGAGCGAGCCGCCGGAAACCACGACTGACTTTCTGCTGCGCGCCGATGAGGCGCTGTACCGCTCCAAGCGGGAGGGACGCAATCAGGTCAGTGTGTATCAGGCATCGGATCGCGGAGGCACGGAGATGAATTCCGAGGCACGCCGACGGATCGTTTCCCAGGCCGAATCGACCAAATGAAAAGGCTGCGCCGCAGCGCAGCCTGTCAGCCGCCCGGCGAGTGCCTCGTCAGACGGTCTGCTTCACGCAAAACTCGTTGAAAGCCCGTGACAGCTCATCGGCGATGGCCTGCGGTGTGCTGTTCTCGATGATGAAGCGCTGCATGAGATAAACGAGCTTGCCGTCGCGCAGGATGGCGATCGCCGGCGAAGTGGGCGGGTTGCCTTCGAACAGGGAGCGGGCCCGGTCAGTGGCCTCGCGGTCCTGGCCGGCAAAAACGGTGATAGAGCGGTCGGGAAGAACCGGGTTGCGCAGCGCCATGCGGACGCCGGGCCGCATTTTGCCAGCGGCGCAGCCGCAGATGGAGTTGACGACGATCATCGTGGCGCCCGGTTTCGCGGCTGCTGCATCGACAGCTTCCGCCGTTCGCGCCTCTTCAATGCCTGCGCGGGTGAGTTCCTCGCGCATGGGGATCAACATAATCTCTGGATACATTCGTTTTGCTTCCTCCGGTCTTCAGCTGGGACTCGACCGATAGATCCATTGTACGGAGCCGGTCAGGGTTCCGCCACCGAACTGATATATCTCAATTGGATGCTTCTTCAGGAACATGTCCCCCTGGCTCCCCGGACCACGCTTGGCGTTGGAGGGGCGGCACGGTGGTTTGCCGAGGTGGAGAATGAAGACACTCTCGCAGAGGCCGTACGCTTTGCGCGGGTGCGGTGTCTTCCCCTCTTCGTACTGGGCGGTGGCAGCAACCTGGTGGTTGCCGATGAAGGCTTTCCGGGCCTGGTGGTCCATATTGCGATGCGCGGGACAGCCCAGGATGGGGACCGGTTTCGCGTCGCGGCCGGGGAGAACTGGGACAGCTTTGTCTCGCAGGCCATCGCGCTGAACTTCGGGGGCATCGAATGCCTGGCGGGCATTCCGGGCACCGTTGGTGGAACCCCGGTGCAGAACGTCGGCGCTTACGGGCAGGAAGTCTCCGCGACCATCGAGCGAGTGCGCGTACTGGACCTGAAGGCTCTGGAGTTTCGAGAGCTGCCGGCCTCCCAGTGCGGTTTTTCGTATCGCCGCAGCGTCTTCAACTCCACCGAACGCGGACGTTACATCGTGACCCGTGTCGATTATCGGCTGGAGAAGGGCGCAGCTCCGACTCTGACCTATGCAGATCTAAAGCGCTATTTTCGAGATCGCGTGACAGCGCCCACGCTGGCCGAAACCGCGGCGGCCGTGCGCGAGATTCGCCATAGCAAAGGCATGCTGCTGGTCGAGGGCGAGCCGGACTGCCGCAGCGCGGGCAGCTTCTTCAGGAATCCCGTGGTGCCGCAGGCGCTCTTTGACGCGATTGTGGATGAAACAGGAACCCCGCCGCCCTTCTACCCCGCACAACCGGGATTCGTGAAGATACCGGCAGCGTGGCTGCTGGAACAGGCGGGGTTTCACAAGGGGTTCGCTATGGAGCGGGCCGGCATCTCCAGCCGGCACACGCTGGCCCTGGTGAACCGCGGCGGAGCGACGGCGCGGGAGATCGTTGCCCTGTGGAATTGCATCGTGGCCAAGGTCGAGGAGAAGTTCCACATTCACCTGGAGCCGGAGCCGGTCTGGCTGGGGCCCGAGCTTGAGGACCGAATCGCCACCTAGAGATTTCTTCCCCCGATCGGGAGCCGCCCGCAACCGTTTACATCGGAGTACTCGCTCCGGCAATGGTTTGCCCGGAGACGTCGCGGTAGTTTTGGCGGCGGCTATGTTAACGCGCCAACTACGTCCCCTATAAGTTACATCATGGAGCGTTACTGGTTCGGCGGTGTCCATC
>JBAUZR010000047.1:0-3469 GCA_049585375.1 Acidobacteriaceae bacterium | reverse complement strand
GCTGTAAATGCCGTAGCGCATGAACAGGGAAGCGGGCTGAACGCTGAGGCGCTGCTTTAAGAGCGAGCTTCCGAAATAGCCGTTGCCGGAGACGGAAACGGCGGTGACCCGGTCGCGAGGACCGCGGGTGACGTCGTAGGTGATGTGGGTGACGTCGTCACTGGCGCTGGAGGTGTGCGTAACTTTGGCGTTGAAATAGCCCTGGCGTTGTAAGTAATCGCGGATGCGTTTGCTGCCTTCGTTGAGGAGATCTTCGTCAAGGGTGCCTTCGGAATAAATGGGGACCAGGTTGCGGATTTTGCCGTCGCTGAGGCTCGCGCCTTCGACGACGATTTTGACGATGGGGCCGCGATCGGCCTGGAAGCCGTAGTTGAGGCGATTGGTGGGCTTCTGATATTTGGTTGAGGCGAGACTGACGTTGGCTTCGAGGCGGTGCTGGCCCTGGTAATGTTTGCGGAGCCGGGTGAGGGCGCGGCTGACGGTATCCGTGTTGACCTTTGAATTGTTTTTGAGCTTTGCCCTTTTGCGAAAGACCGGGACGGTCATACCGCTGTCGCCCTGGACGGCAACATCGCCAACCCGGGCCTGCTTGCCCTGGCTCACCTCGAACTGGACATTCATTTCATCGTTGGCCTTGTCGAGGCCGGTGTGGGCCACGATGGAGCCCTGGTAGTATCCGTTCTGCTGGAGCGTCTGCTGGAGGAGGCCGGTGGCGCGGGTCAACTTGGGGTTGGTGAAAGGCGTACCCGGATTCAGGCGCGTGGAATAGTCGAGCTGATTGGAGAGGTGCGTGTTCTTCACGCCTTTGATGGAGATGCGGCCGATGAAGACGGTGGGTGTGCCGGTGAAGGTGAGCACGACGCTGTCACCCTGACGCTCGCCATTGACGGCGACGGTGCGATAGAGGCCGGTGGCATAGAGGCGGCGGAGGCTGGCGCGGACCTTCACTGGATCGAGGGGAACGTGAGTCTGTTGCGGGAGTTGTTCGGGCAGGGGTTCAAGGGTGTCGCGGGTGACGCCGGAAAAGCGAATCTCCGCAACCTGGAGACCCGACCATCCTTCGAGGTGCTGGGAAGTGGGTACGGGCTGCACTTTGATCTGCGACTGCGCCTGGGTGCTGTTGTAGGACGGGAGAACGCTGCCCGGAGGAACGGGTGGGACCTTCTTTCGCTGCTGGGCGGGACTGCCGGGGGTTGGGGCCTGGGCCGAGGGGTTGATGGGCTGCTGGGCAAGACCAGGGAAGGCGCAGACCAGCAGGATGGCAGCCAAAAGAAAGACAGGCAGCAGGCGAGACGGGCGCGCGAAGCACCGCAGGAGAGTCCGATGGGCCAGACACAGATTTTCGCGCAAAGCAGGACCTGCTGTCGAACCCAAACCGCCCTCGTTCCACATGGGAAGGTCTTTGACCACAAAAAGCGAGAAATCATGGCTCTGACATTCCAGCCAGGCCGTATTGTTTCAGACGCGCCGACTCAGGGGTTGTTGCTCCGCGAGCTGCCTCCGAGAGCCTCTTAGAACCATGAGATGCGAAGCGTCCGGGGACGTGGCTTGAGAGAGAGCGGAGGCGCAGTTCTGAAATTTCTATACTACTGAGAGATGGCGGCTCCGTCCCAGACAGTATCGGAAAGGTACTCCCGGCAGGTGCTCTTTGGCGCAATCGGCGCGGAGGGGCAGGAGAGGCTGCGGCAGTCGCATGCGGCGGTGGTGGGGGTGGGGGCGACCGGCGCAGCCGCGGCAAGCCTGCTGGCGCGCGCGGGAGTGGGCACGCTGACGCTGATCGACCGGGACTTTGTGGAGGAGAGCAATCTGCAGCGGCAGGTGCTGTTCGATGAAGAGGATGCGCGGGAGTCGCGTGCGAAAGCGGAAGCGGGGCGGCGCAAAATCAGAGCCTTCAACAGCGAGGTCGACGTTCGGGCGCGGGTGGCCGATCTGACGCCGGAGAACATCCATGACCTGCTGGGCGAGGCAGAGATTGTTCTGGACGCGACCGACAATTTCGAAACGCGCTATTTGCTGAACGACTATGCGGTAGAGCAGGGCAAGCCCTGGATTTACGCGGCGGCGGTGGGCGCCTACGCGGTGACCATGAATGTCCTGCCGGGAGAAACGGCGTGTCTGGCGTGCATTTTTCCGGAGGCGCCCGGGGGAGCGGTGGAAACCTGCGACACAGCGGGGATATTGAACACGGCGGTGAATCTGGCGGCTTCGATTGAGGTGACGGAAGCGCTGAAGTGGATGGTGGGCGCCCGGGAGAAGATGCGGCGGACGCTGCTGTCCTGCGACTTATGGAATAACGAGTGGAGCGAGGTGGCGGCGGGAGGACCGCGGGCGGACTGCGCGGTGTGCGGGAGACGGGATTTTGCCCGGCTGCGGGGCGAAGAGCGGCCGCATATCACGCTGTGCGGGCGGAACTCAGTGCAGATTCACGAGCGGTCGCGGTCGGTCGATCTGGAGGCGATGGAGGCGCGGCTGCGGCCCCATGGGACGGTCCGGCGTAATGAGCTGCTGCTGCGTTTCGAGCGGGGCGAGCACACGATGACGCTGTTCGGGGACGGACGGGCGATCATCCAGGGGACGACCGATGCAGCGGTGGCGCGGAGCCTGTATGCCCGGTTCGTGGGTTCGTAATCAGGGGCGCGCGGTATTCCGGGATGAGAGCCGGGAGGGCTGCCAGCGGGAGACGACATTGGCGGCAAAGAACATCAGAAACGGATCGATGACGATCTTGTAGCGCGGCAGGGCGAAGACAACGGCGGTGACCGCGACGGCGAACAGGACGGAAACTACTAAAAATACATCGTCACGCAGGAGCTTTCGGCGGCGCAGCCAGGCTCCGTAGAGCGCCGCAAGAGACAGCAGGACGGAAGGAACCCAGTAAATGGGACGGCGGCCTTTTTCATGGTGGAGATCGAAAACGAAGAAGTAGTCGAGTTTGGTGAAGGCAAGCCGGACTTCGGTGGCCGGATGGGTGAGAGCAAAGTGGATGGCCACTCGTTTTAAGGCATCGTCGCCTGTGATTTCATAATCGCGGTTCGGCGGAGCCTCATAGAAGGCGGGCCCGATAGCGGCAGGGATCAAACCCCCATAAGAGTAATGCTGGCTGCCGGTGGCATGAGGATTGTTGCCGATCCAGAGGTTCTTGCCGGCTGAGTCGGTGACCAGGACGAACCGGTGGAAGACGGTCAGGTTGCGCAGGGTCCACGGAGCGAGGATGAGGAAGGCAAGAGCGGTGAAGGCGGCCGCTCGGCGAAACTCGCCCCACCCGCGGCGGAGCAGCAGGACAAGGGCAAAGAGAGAGACGAGCGCGGGGGCTTCCGCGCGGAAGAGCATGAGCAGGCCCATCGCGATGCCGGCGAGCACGAGGTCTTTCCGGGCGTGGGTGTCGTTGGTGTATCGGGTGAGCCAGAAGACCGCGGCGGCTCCGAGAACGCAATAGAAGTTGATGCTGTGGAACTCGTTGCAGGTGTAG
>JBAUZR010000046.1:0-12487 GCA_049585375.1 Acidobacteriaceae bacterium | reverse complement strand
ACAGCGACCTTGGTACGGAAGCTGGACTTGGAGAGGCCGACGGAGTAAGTCGCTTCTGGATGAAGGTAATACGGGATGAACTTGTTGTAGCCCTCGAGGGGATGGTCCGTAATGTCGAAGTAGATGGTGCCGTCTTTTGATTCGGCGCGGGAGCGGATGAGGTCGAGGGCGCGCTGATGGCGATCGAGGAGCGGAGGGAGGAGCGAGGCGACCCAGGGCTGGTCGAGGACCTGCTGCAGGGACATGCGGGTGAGGGTGGGGATGAGGCGCGGGACGAAGCTGTCGTCCTGGGCGGACTCGATGATGAGGGTGAGCTTCATGGCGGGCTCGGGCATTTCGACGGCGAGCTGGGGGCTGGAGTAGAGGGCGCCGTCGACGATGTCGGCCCAGCGGATGAGCTCAGCGACGGGAGTCGGGTCGAAGCCAAACTGAGTGGATGCGATGTGGGCGAGGAAGCTGGTGCAGGAGACGTAGTTGGGATCGTAAAAGCGATGGCCCTTGTAGCGGCCATCAGCGAGGCCGTTCAGGTAATCCTGATGATCTTCGGGGGTGAGGAAGGCGGAGAGGTGGTGATCGAACCACCAGGTGATTTTGGGCGAGGGGGAGTATTTGAAGTCGACGATGGCGTTTTCGTCGCCGGTGAAGTCGGCTTCGTTGAAGAGGGCGCCGGCGCGGTGGACGAGACCCCAGTACTCATAGTCGGCGTCAGGGCGAATGCACTCGTGGTGGAATCGGCTGAAGAGCGAGGCCGAGCACGCGCCATCGAAACACTTATCGTGATAGAAGACCCGAACCTTCAAGAGAAGCCTGCCCCCAAAACCGCCGGCGTGGGGCCGGACGGGAATTCTTTAGCTTACCGGGAAGTCGTGCGGTGTCAAGCGCGGGGGTGAAGCCGGTCACCAAAGGCCATCCGGAGGGCGACTGGAGCTATCCGGAAGGCGGGTCCTGGGAGGCGATGGGGACGGGTGCGGGGGTCCTAATGGGGATTGGCGGTGCCGTAGAGGACGGTCGATTCGACGACGAATTTCTGATAGTTGCGGAAGTCGATGGAGTTGATGTACTGGCGGGACGGGTCCTGCATCCGGAGCTCGGAGCGAAAGGGGAGCATATAGCTGCGGCCGGCGATGGCGATGAGTTTGTATTCAATGGTGATGGAGGCATCGCGGATGGGAAAGTCGGCAGGCAGATCGAGGCGGTCTTCGATGCGGAGGACGCCGAGGGTGGCGGTATCGACGAAGATGCGGCCGGCGTAGGGAGCGACGACCCGGCGGCCGGAACCGCGGTCAAAAACGACGGCTCCGTGCTGGGCGGGGACATGGAATGAATAGATGTAGACGCTGCGGCCGTGGACGGCGCCGGAGCGGTCCCACGCAAAGACGGTAGCGGAGCCTGGATCGAAGATGTTGCGCAGGTCGCTGCCGAATTCGCCGGCGCTGACGGCACCCTGGAACCGCATGGGGTCGAGGCCGGTAACCTTGCGTCCGTTGACGGTGAGGACGGTGTAGTTCTCCTTCTGGTCGATGAAGGTGAGGCGTTCTTCGATGACGTCGCCGAGGTCGGGATTGGAGCTCGCCATGTCAGCAAGCCCGGCCACCGCTCCGCGACCGGAGATGCCGGTGAGACTGCTGGCGAAGGTGCCGACCGGGGAGACCTGGCGGTGGGTAATTTGAGTGCACATGAAATCGGGGAGCTTGTTCGTGTACTGGAGGGCGGAGGCCCGTACGGAGTCGAGGATTTTGGCTTGTTCGGGGGAGAGCGGCGGAGAAGCCGCGCAGAGGGCGGGGCAAGTCCCCAGCAACAGGGAAAGCACGGGGATGGCGAAGGAGTTCACGATGTCCGCCGGCCCGGAAGCCAGATATCTTACCTGGTCACTATAGCCGTTTTGGGCTACCGCGTGGTTGCCGATGCGCCTGAGCCTCAAGAGTCCAGGCATTTATCGGGTTGCGGGGGAGCAGCCGCAGGAGGCGCGGGGGACGAGGCGGACCTCGAGCTGAACCTGCTCTCGCTGGATCGTCGATCGGTCTTTATGATCTCCGCCCAGTTTGTGGAAGAGCAACTCGGCGGCGATGCGGCCCAGGTCGGCGACCGGCTGCTGGATTACGGAGATGGAGGGGCGAACGGCATCAGCGAGCTCGAAATCGTCATAGCCGAGCAGCGCTATGGATTCGGGAATGGGCACGCGGAGCTTTTGCAGAGCTTCGAAGGTGAACACGGTGGTGCTGTTTTTCAGGGTAAAGATCGCGTCCGGCGGCTCGCGTCGTGCGAGCAGGGAGCGGATACCGGCTTCCGCGGAAACATAATCGCGAATCGAGGTGTCGAGGATGACGGGCAGGCCGGCGGCTTCGACTGTGATGCGGTAGCCGCGCATGCGCTCGCGGATGGTGTAGAGATTAATTTCTCCGGTGAGACAGGCGATGCGCCGATAACCGTGTTCGATGAGATGCCGGGTGGCCATTTCCGCGCCGGCAAAGTTGTCAGAAACGACGGAGGGCATGCGGGAACCGCACAGCGGGCGGTCGAGCGCGACGACGGGCACGGCCGCACGGGAGAGCGCGCGGCGCAGGGGCACACTGTTGGAATCGGAGGGCGCCACGATGAGGCCGTCGACCTGGTGCGACATGAGCACGTTCACGCTTTCGATCTCCATGCGCAGATCGTTTTGGGTGGTCATTACGATGAGGAGCGATTCGTTGGAGCGCGCGGTTGCATGGGCGGCTTCGGCACAGCTGGAAAAGAATGGATCAGCGATGCTGGGAACGAGAAATCCGACGGCGCGCCGGCGATGCCCTTTGAGGGTGCGGGCGGCCTGATTGGGCGTGTAGCCAAGCGCCCTGATGACCTTGCTCACGCGGGCGAGTGTCCTGGGATCGACACGATCGCCGCCGTTGATAACCCGGGACACGGTTGTCGTCCCGACGCCGGCGCGGGCGGCGACCTCACTGAGGGTGGGACGACTGTTCTTGCTCCTCATATCCAGGACCACAAAGCTCTGCCATCCGAGCCGGCGTGAATTTCTGCAGTGCCACTTCACAACCGGGTCATCAATTCCAGGATGGCCGCGCTATCCTTTCAAAAACTCTGCTCAGGGCAGGGACCGCAATCAAAGCATTCAAACTCAAGAGGATACAGGACCACCGGAATTCATTCGTTCAGTCGGGACTAAATGGGTTGGGGGTTTCTACCGATGAATGGGAACCGTTCAACTGCGCACAGATGGCGAACTGCTCTTTGGCACGATCGTGGAAGCCCTGGCGCTGATAGATCCGGCCGAGTTCGTAGTGCAGGGCGGAAACATTCGGAGCCAGAGCCGTCGCCTTTTCGAGCTCTTTTCCGGCCTGGGGCAGACTGCCGGTATCTTCAAACGCGCGGCCCAGCTCCTCGTGGACTTTGGGGTTATTGGGAGCCAGGTCGGCTGCGATCCGCAGATAGCGGAGCGCCTGGTCAACCTGACTCTGCTGGTAGAGGAGAGCGCCGAGATTGAGAAAGGGCTGGGCGTCGGAGGGATGGTCGCCCTGCCACTGGACCGCGACAGCGAAGGCAGCCTTTGCCTCGGCCGGCTGGTTGAGTCCCTGCCAGGCCAGGCCCATATTGTTTTCTGCTTCGATGTACTTCGGGCGCAGATGCAGAGCGTGCTGAAAGCTGACAATCGCGTCTTTGAAACTCTGGTTACTGTACTGCGCTCTTCCCAGCAGATACCACGCCTCAGGGTCATTAGGCATCCCGGCAGTCACCACGGAAAACCATTTCGTGGCGTCGGCGTAGTCATGCAGCAGGACGTAATCGGAGGCGATGACTCTGAAGTCGTCGAGGGACGGACGGCGGCTGCGCGCGCCCGCGGTGAACTCGGCAAGAGAGTCACGCGGTTTTTCTTCGCGAAAGAAGACATAGCCAAGCAGGAAGTGGGCGTCGGCGGAAGACGGCTGTTTGCTGAGGAATTCGTGAAGGATGTCTTTGGACTGGGCCAGTTTGCCCTGGACGGCAAGGGTGCGGGCCTGCAGCAGCGGATCTCCTGAGGGGGGCGCGGTCTTCGTCTGGGAATGGCCGGACGGAGCGCCGAGGAAGGCCGCGAGAGCCGCGACGCACGTGACTGAGGCGAGAGGGATCCTCATGGGCGCGATCCCTCTGCTGTGGATGCCGTGCACGCCGCCGCTGCATTCAGCTGTTGCTGGATCCGGACTACGCCGGGGTTGTAATGGAGAGCGCTTTTGAGGGTTTCGGCAACGCCGGATGCGTCGCCTGCGAAGCATTGGACGCGGGCGAGATTGATGGCGAGGCCGCCCAGATCGCGGTTGCGTTGCCAGGCCTGGCGGAGAAGGCCGGTGGCTTCTGAGAGATTGCCCTGCCGGGCGAGGAGCGTGCCGAGATTGGACAAAGCCGTCACGTCGGTGGGTTGGAGGACGAGAACGCGCCGAAATTCGGCTTCGGCATCCTTATAGTTGCCGCGTTCGGCATCCAGTTCGGCGAGCGCGTCCAGAGCCGGGGGATCGCCGGAGATGGCCTCGCGCTGTTGATGGAGGAGCGACCACGCAAGAGGTTCGACGGCGCGGTTGCCCTTGAACAAAGCCAGATAGTAGGCCATGCCCAAATCGCGGCTGGTGACACCGGGCGAAAAGATGGGCGTGAGCTGGTTGCCGGCTGCGGGGAGCGGAGTCGGAGAGGCCTGGGGACGGATCAGAATGCGGTGATCGGTCCAGGCTACATGGGGAATGTTCTCGGCTCCGTTGTGGGGCATGTGGCAGCTGGTGCAGTCGGGATTCTCGGGATGGTGCGAGACGGCAAAGCTGCCGCCGTGGCAGGCGAGACACTTCCTGCGAAAGAACGCGGCTTTCTGCGAAGCGGCGGGCGTGAAATGCGGATCGTGGCAGCTGGTGCAGGACATGCGCTCGCCACTCATCCGTTTGCACATACTCTGGCTGAGCTGCTCCACTTCACTGACACCACGGGCGTTGGGATCGCTCTTCGCATATACGTAATACGCGAGGAAGTCGGAGATAGACTCACCCGGCCGATAATCCAGGGCGTTCCGCCCGGCCCGCTCGACGGAAACATCTCCTTCCAGATGACAACTGATGCAGACGGAATCGCGGCGCTCGGGCTGCAGGCTTGTGGGGTTCAGGGCCGGGGCTTTGCCGCCGGAGAGCACATGCTGCCGGGTATCGCCATGGCAGGCTTCGCAGGTAATTCCGGTATGAAGAAAGGGGAGACCGCTGTAGCGATTGATGGTGCCGGTGTCGCTTTTCTGCACAGCACTCATATGACAACGGAGGCAGGCGCTCTCGACCAGAAGCGCGGGGAGCCTGGTGTCGGCCTTCTCCAGCCCGGGCTTCATGTCCAGCCCATGAAAGGACGCGTACCACGCGACCGGAGACTCGAAGAGGTAGTGATCCACGGAATAAAGCCAGGTGGTGCCCAGGTGGCCAGAGCCGAGGAAGTAACTGAGGGTTGCATGCTGGTCCGCTTCGAGGATGCGGGTATCGTGCCAGGAGACCGTGGGAACGCCGTTGACGCTCGCGATGGTGTAGGCCACGCCCGATGCCTGGTGAAGATAGGTGCCGGGGGTGAGATTGTCAGCGGCGTCGCCGCTGGCATTGGCCATGGGAGTACGAAGATAGTCCTGGTAAATCTGAGCATGACAACGGGCGCAGGGCGCGTCGGCGACGCGGACCGAGGTAGCCTGCGGCGCGGCCACCCGAACCGCAAGGAACAGCAGCAGGGGCAGGTATTTCATTGCGCCCCCGGATCGGCTTTTCCGCTCGCGGAGGGTGGGCACCAACGTGCCGTGATGCCGCGCCCTTCCTCGATGGTGTCGATACAGTCGGGCGAAGGAGGCGCGATCTTCTCCACAGAACCGTCGGGCCAGTGGACTTCGAGCTTCTGAATGGCCGCCTGATCGCCGAGACCGAAGTGCACACGCGGATCACTGGAGGATGCGAAGCTACCGCCGCTGAGCACGTCGCCGCGCTGGCGCATTCCGCCGGCGGTGAGATAGACAGTGGCCCCAACGGCATCGCGCGGCGATTTAGGGCCGCCGACAAGAGAGAACTCGATCCAGTGATGGCGGCTGGGGTCGACATTGCGCAGCAGGGTCGGAGGCCCGTCGAGATTATTGATGACGACGTCGATCCTGCCGTCGTTGAAGAGGTCTCCGAAGGCCGCGCCGCGGGCGGTGAGCAGGGTGGCGAGGCCAGTTCCCTTCACCGCCGGGACCCGGACAAATTTGCCGTCGCGCTGGTTGCGAAAGAGGAGAGGCCGCTGGGCGAAGCTGGTACCCCAGTCGTGCTGGTCCACCTGAGGGTAGACGTGACCGTTGGCGATGAAGAGGTCCTTCCAGCCATCGTTATCGAAATCGAGGAAGCCGATCCCCCAGCCGAGGAAAGGGATCGTGATTTCGGCGATGCCAACTTCGCGGGCTGCGTCCTGGAAGGTGAGAGGCCCAACATTACGATAGAAGACGTCGTAGTCATCGGAAAAGTCAGTGTTAACGATATCCAGAGTCCCGTCATTGCGGACGTCGCCCACGGCGATACCCATGGAGGCGGTGGAGCGGCCATCGCCGTTGACCGCGTAACCGGATTCGAAGCTGACGTCCTCGAAGGTGCCATCACCCTTGTTGCGATAGAGGTAATTCGGCGTTGAATCGTTGGCGACGAGCAGGTCCGGCCGGCCATCGCCGTCCAGGTCAACAAACAGGGAGGTCAGACCGTAGTAACCCGGGGGATCGTCCACCCCCGCTTTGCGGCTGACGTCGGTGAAAGTACCATCGCCGTTGTTGTGGAACAGGTGATCGTGTTCGCCCCGCAGTCCGCGCGGCCCACAGAAGACGGTCACCCCGCGGAAGCGGCAGTTGTTGGAGGTGACCTGATCGGAACCTGGCGCAGGCGGCTTGCTGAAGTCGTATGCGGCGTAGCCGGGCACGAAGAGATCCAGACGTCCGTCCCCGTCATAGTCGCCGAAGGTGGGCCCGGTAGACCAGACGCCGAGAGCGACGCCCGCCTTCACGGCGACGTCGGTAAAAGTGCCATCGTGGTTGTTGTGATAGAGACGGTTGCCGTTGACATTGGTGACGTAGAGGTCGGGCCAGCCATCGTTGTCGTAATCGCCAACGGCAACACCGACTCCCCAGCGATCGTTGGTCACGCCTGCCTGGGCAGCAACATTGGTAAAGGTGCCGTCGTGGTTATTGTGGAAGAGCGCCGCATGGGGGGGCTGGGCCTTCCCGCTCATGGCGTCGTAGGTCATGCCGTTGACGAGATAAATGTCGAGCCAGCCATCGTGGTCGTAATCGAGGAGCGCGACCCCGCCGCCCAGCGACTCGACGATGAATCGCTTATCCGGGGTTCCACCGGAGTAGTGCCAGGCCGTGAGGCCGGAGGCGCGGGAGTCGTCGGCGAAAACCACAGGCCCGTGATCGACAAAACCGCCGGCGGTGATGGGGCGATTCTCGGCGTCGTGCTGCGGAGCGAACACGCCCGCCGTACTGGTCCCTCCCTGGCTTGCCGGTGCCGACTGCATCTGCCCGCCCTCCATGGCCCCGGCCCACAGACAGCCCAGGCCGAGAATCCCCGGTGCCAGCTTAATGTGCAGTGCTCTTGAGTGTGATCGCCTCATTCGCCCGTTCGGCGACCGCTGCGCTGGCCGCTCTTTGCAGTTCCCCGTAGATGTGCAGCTCTTTTTTGGCCTCTTCAGCGTTGCCCTGGGAGCGGTAGACGGAGGCCAGCAGGAAATGAATGGAAGGCTCGTCCGGACTGGCCTTCAGGGCGAGAAGCAGGTCCGGCAGCGCATCGTTCTGGCGGTTCAGCTTGATCAGCGCCCTGGCCCGGTCGACATGGGCCTGCATCAGGTTCGGGCAGGCGCTGATCGACTGGTTCAGATCGTCCAGTGCCTCATCGGTGGAACCGTTAGCCTCCATGATGGAGTTTGCCAGCTTCCAGTGGGCGACGCAGTCGTGCGGGTTGATACTGAGCTCGGTGCGAAACTCCACCTGCGCGGAATTCCATTTCCCCATCATCCAGTAAACGTTGCCGAGGCGAAGATGGGTTCCGGTTTGCTGCGGCGCCAGTTCGACCGCCTTCCTGAACTCGACCATAGCCCCGTCGTAATTTTTCATGCTCTCGTCGATCTCGCCCGCTACTTCGTGGGCCACGAAGGAGTTCGGATCAATCTGATTGATCTTTCCCAGCGCCGCTTCCGACATCTGCAGATAGGTCTTGCCGAGCAGATACCAGGCCTGCTGATCCTTCGGGTTCGTCTTCAGATACTCGTTCAGGCAGCGGGTCGCTTCATCGTTCCTGTTCAGGTTCAGCAGCACATGGGCAAGGCTCAGCTGGTCATTGCCGTCACCGGGATTCGCACGCGCGGCTCGCTCCAGGAGCGGCTCGGCCTTCTGATTTTCCCCAAGCTCGAAATAGCTCATTCCCAGCAGCGCTGAAGCGGTCGGCATATTCGGATTCAGGCGCAGTCCGCGCTCGAGCACCTGCGCCGCCTGCGGATAATCATGCTGGTTGAAATAGAGCATCCCCAGGTTGTTGTAAGCCGGAGCCAGGTGGGGCGCGGCCTGGATCATGGCCCGGTATTTTTCGATGGCCGTGGCGGCATCGCCCTGCTGCTCGGCCGCCTTCGCCTGGGCATAGAGCTGTTCTACGGCGGGCGTCACTTCATCTCCGGAGGACTGTGCAGCCAGCGGCATGGCCAGCGCCAGAGCGAGCGACAGGCCCGCCGCGAGTCTTCTCAGCCCGCGCATCGCAAAGGACATATCCATCTGCATGGGACCGTATTATAGGGGCCGCTCTCCGGCCCGCAAAAAGACTGCGGCGGCGCATTCCGCGTGCGCCGCCGGCTAATCAGGAACGCGGCGAAGGCAATGCTTTCCCTCCGCCGCGCGGTTCAGAATACCAGCGTGAACATAACCTGGCCCTGTCGATTACTGTTTTGCTGTCCCTGGGAGATAACCTGCCCAAAGGTGCCGTCGCTGAAGTTGGAATCGGGATCTTCAAACTGGACCCGGTTGAGAATGTTGAAATAATCGACCTGCAGAATTCCCTGCCAGTGCTCGCTGAAGAAGAAGTGCTTTCTGACGTTCGCATCTTCGTTGTAATAGCCAGGGTTTCTCATGCCAGAGTAGGTCCGGTAGGCAGTGCCCAGAGTGTAGGGCGCGGCCGGAGTGAACGTATTCTGGGCCCACATCTGCGCGACGGAGGCTTTCTTGCTGAAGTAGCTTGCGGCCCGGCCGTAGGAGGCCGTGCTCAGGCCCACGGAGGCATTGCGGTTGGGGCGGTTGCCAGTGGCGCCATTATTGCCGAAAGTCTGGCCGCCATTGGGGAAGGGGAAGCTCAGATTCTGGACGGGTCCGTTATTGGGAGTGCCAGTCTCCTCGTCAAGAATCCAGCCAAGCTGCCAGCCACCCAGGATCTGGCCGGTAATGCCGCGATTGTTGAAGTGCGCCTTGCCCTCGCCGATGGGGAGCTCATAGGTTCCGCTGATCTTGAAGGTCTGCGGAGGCGCGCCCTGGGTCGGAGACCATTCGAGTTTCTGGTTGTACCTGTTGACAGCGAAGGTTTCGAAGCTGGTGAAACCGCTGGCGACGTTGTTGTATTCACTGGCCAGGGTATAACCGGCGAGAAATGCCAGTCCGTTGGTGAAGCGCTTATCGAGCTCCAGCTGCATGGCATTGTAAGAGGTAGTTCCGTCGCCTTCGAAGTTGTTGAAGATGATCCCGTACTGCGGGTAAGGCACAAGGGACTGAGCGACGGTGGCCGACCCACCCCACTGGCTGGCAAAATCTGCGTAGGGCGCCGTGTAACCGGCCGCCTGCGCACTGCCGGGACCGCCGGTGGGAGTGAAGACGAGACCCAGGTTGCTCCCGAGCGCCAGACTGCTGGGGTTGGCCTGATTGATGGAATTCAGCTGGCTGGGAAGATGGATATCCCGCGTGCCGACATAGGCAAGCGTGGCAAACATCTGGTAGGGCAGCTGCCGCTGCACGTTGATATTCCACATCTCGGCGTAGGGGGCGTAGTTGTCGGCCTTGCTGAACGCATCGATCTGCGCGCCGCCGACACCCAGGCCCGGACTGAACGGGGTGGGAGAGGGATTGGGCATGATGTGCGTATCCCAGCTTCCGTAGGAAGAGACATTCGTGCCACTGGAAGACTGGGTGAAAGAGCCAGTGAGAAGGTTGCCATAGTTCACGGCTACCTTATTGGTTCCGTATTCATAGGCGCCGCCATCCAGGAAAGCGATGCTGAAGCCGCCCTGAACCACGGTCTTGTTGGTCAGCTCGTAAGCAAAACCGAGGCGTGGACCGAAATGCTTCCAGTCGATGGGGGCGCGCGTGTAGCCGGCGCACCCGGTGCAGTTGCCGAACTGCGTCACAGCACCCGGCAGATTCCCGGCGGCAGGATTGGTAAGGCTGGGGTCGAAGAAGACGATCAGGTTGTGGTTTTCGGTGAACGGCTCCATGATGTCCCAGCGCAGTCCGAGGTTGACCGTCAGCTTGCGGGTCAGTTTCACATCATCCTGGATGTACGGGGAGTAGTCGAGGTTCCGCAACTCCAGTTCCTGCGAGTTGCTGCGGTTGGCCTCGTCGGGAACACCCAGCAGGAAGCTGGCAAAGGCGCTGCCGTAGTTGCCAAAGTTTGGATCGGTCGTATTCGGGGTCGAGGTTTCCTTCTGGCTGAAGTGGAACTGGCCGCCTTCGGTCTGTTCCTCGTTATCGTCCTGATAGGTGCGGCGGAACTCCTGACCGATGTTGAAGGTGTTCTTGCCCTTCGTCCACAGCCAGTTGTTGACGATCGCGATGCCCAGCTTACGATTGATCGACTGGAGCCATGAGCCCTGGGTGCCCCAGTCGGTGGGCGCATGCTGTCCGTCCCAGGTGATGTAGGGCGGAATCACTCCCCCCGAAATGGCCGGGAAATTGTAGCGCGTCTGATTGAACTGATTGTTGAGTTCTCCGATCCAGCCAATACCTGCGGTCATGACCAGATTGGGAGTGATGGTATTGCTGTAGTCCAGCAGGAAAATGCTTCCCAGAGCAGGCTCGAACTTCATGCTGTTCAGGGGGTTGGGCGCGATGACCAGCGGGGCATTATCAAAGCTGAAATTGCTGAAGCTGTTCCGCCACTCGGCATAGTGCAGGCTCTGCTTCGGCGTCAGCACCTGATCGACGGTGAATCCCCAGACGTGCTGGATATGGGGATTGATGAAGGGGGCAAAGCTCTTGTTGCTGTCCAGTCCGCCGACGCCGCTACCCGGCCGGTCGGGATTCGGGATGTACTGCAGAAGCGTGCTCGAGGTCGGACTGATACAGCCGGGAGGGATAATATTCCCCGGGAATTGCTGTCCTGGTGTCAGACCGGGGCAGTTAACGCCCGGCGGCACATAGATCGGGATGAGCTGGCCTGTGTTCCCGTCGACGAAGTCACTGAAGTTGCCCGTCTTTTCGAGGGCGGTGGGGACGGTCGAGACATCCGTATCCTCGTTGTTCTGCTTGTACCACTCCTGGCTGTAATGGCCGAAGGTCCGGTCACGGCCGTTGTACAGGTGGGGAATGCTGATGGGGCCGCCGATATCGAATCCGTAGTTATTTTCGTGGTCTGCGGGGGGACTGGCAGGACCACCGAAGGACGGCCCGTTGAAGAAGCCATCCGAGTCGAAGAAGCTGTTGCGGTTGATCTCAAACAGTGAGCCGTGGTAGTGGTTCGTGCCGGAAATCGTCTGGTACGAATAGGCGCCCTGGCCGAGCCCGAACTGGGCGGCAAACGTCGTCCGTTCGACGGTAGCTTCCTGAACCAGATCGAAGGGGGGATTGAAATTGGTGGTATAGCCTTCGGTTTCCGGCTGGGGAGCGGGGATGCCGTTGTAGACGATCTCTTCTTCGAAGTCGACGCCACCGTCGACGCGATGGGAGAATGCGCTACCGCTGACGCCCGGGGCAAGGAACTGCAGCGAATCGATCTGACGGCCGCGGCCCGAGACTTCGATGGGCAGCGATTCCACCACGGCAGGCTGGAGGGTCGAAGAGATCTGGGGCTGCGTGGTGTTCAGAGCAATGGCATTGGCGGTAACCTGCACCGTCTCCGTGCTGGAGCCGGCAGTCAGGGTGAAATTGATGGTATCGGTCTTGGACGCTTCGACCAGGACGCCGTTTTGTTCGGATTTGCGGAAGCCGCTGGCTTCGACAGTAACCGTATAGGCACCCGGCAGCAGGCCGGTGGTCGAGTAGGTTCCGGCGCTGCCGGTGGTGATTTTGGTCGCGACGCCAGTTGCGTCATTGGTCACGGTCACGTGGGCGTTGGCCACGACTGCACCGGTTGAATCGGTCACTGTGCCGGTCATGCCGGCAACGGCCTGGCCGTGCAGTGAGCGAACCGCAAATGTTGCGCAGGCGAGAAACAGAACGATCTGCGTCAAGCGACTCGTCATCCGCAGCCATCCATAGCGATGCGCTGCAAATTGAAATCTCATTGGCCATCTCCCTGAATAAGAT
>JBAUZR010000045.1:0-2355 GCA_049585375.1 Acidobacteriaceae bacterium | reverse complement strand
TCTGCAGTCGCTGATCTCGCTGCATTTTCCCAGTTTCGATCTGATTGATCTGCCGCTGCTGATCACGATCTACTACGGGATCACACGGCGGGAGCCCATCACGGCCACGCTGGTGGGGGCGGTGATCGGCATCGCGCAGGATGGCCTGACTCATCATCCGCTGGGGGTCTTTGGCATCTCCAAAGCGGTGGTCGGCTATATGGCGGCGTCGCTGGGCGTGCGAGTGGATACGGAGAACCACGGCACGCGGCTGCTGCTGATCTTTGGCTTTACCCTGGCGCAAACCGGAGTTCTCTTCCTTCTGGAGCGGCACATGCTGGGACAGCCGTTTGCCTGGCACGGGGTCCACGAGGTCGTCCGGGCACTGGCGAACGCGTTGCTGGGGGTGGTTTTGTTCGCCGTTCTCGATTTGAGCCGGAGCCGGGAGGGCTAGCGGTGAGGGGAAAGATGGACCCTGATCGAGGCGGATTCGCGGACTTCCGTGGGGAGGCAGCAACACAACTCTGCATCCCGGAGCGGGGTACAATCGTCATAGAACCAGCGCCCGCCCGGCCGGACCGGAGTGGAACCGCGCAACCGTTCAGCCGAGGCGAAGGATTTCCCCGGCGAACTGTCCGGAGCAGGATTATTCCCAGCCGATGAACAGCCCCGCCCGTCATCTTCCTTTATTTTGCTTTCTAGCCAGTCTGTCTCTGGCGCCTGCAGCCTTTGCCCAGGGCGATTCGCCGGCGAAAACGCCGCTGCCGGCCACCGGAAGTGGTCAGAAATCGGCGGATCAGAGCACAGACGATCGCGGCAACGCCTATTACCACTACATGATGGCGCGCGAATACGAAGAGATGGCGACCACGCTGGGGCGGACTGAGTACGCCAATCGTGCGATTGAGGAGTACAAGATGGCGCTGAACGGCGATCCCTCGTCGCCTTACCTCAACAGCCATCTGGCGGAACTTTATTTTCGTACGGGGCGAATCAAAGAGGCGATCACGGCGGCGCAGGACCGGATCAAGCAGGATCCGAACGATCTGGAAGCTCACAAGCTCCTGGCAGAGGTATATCTGCGCTCGCTGGGCAACGGGCAGCAGGATGTCTCCGGGCAGATGCTGAAGCTGGCGATCGGGGAATACCAGAAGATCGTGCAGCTGGAGCCGACCGACCCGGATAACCACCTGATGCTGGCGCGGCTGTACGCGGCCGATCACCAGTCGCCGCAGGCCGAGGCCGAGCTGGCGGCGGCCCGCAAGATCGATCCGGGTTCGGAGGAGACAGCTCTCATCGCCAACCGGTTCTACTCCGACATGGGTGAGCCGCAGAAAGCAATTGACGTGCTGAAGACGCTGCCGGACGACGATCAGACCTCGCGCACGGAATACCAGCTGGGCGCGAGCTACGACCAGCAAAAAGATCAGAAGGATGCGATTGTGGCCTTCCGCAAGGCGCTGGAGCTGGAGCCCGACAATCTGGATGTAGAGCGCGCTCTTGCCAAGGATCTGCAGGCGGACGGACAGGCGGACCCTGCGCTCCAGGCATGGAAGGACATTGCTGCCGGGGATCCGACGGACGCCGAAGCCCAGATGCAGATCTCTACCATCGACCAGCATCTGGGCAAGTGGGACGATGCGCTGGTGGCGGTCCGGAAGGCTCGGGAAGCCGCTCCCGATTCGATAGGGATCCAGTTCGAGGAGGCGAAGATCGACGACGCGCTCGGCCATCTGGACGACGCGGCAAAGGTTTTCGAACAGTTGGTGTCCTCTACCGAGCACCCCAGCGGCCAGTATTCCGACGAAGAGAAAGGGAACTACGCAGCGGTGCTGGATCGGCTGGCGGGCGTCTATCGCGAGGAGAGCAAGCCGGACCTGGCGGTGGCGACCTATCAGAAGATGACCGTGCTCGGCGGCGACCTGGAAGAGCAGGCCTTCGATCAGATGGTGGACACCTGGCGCGAGGCCCATGAGTATGACAAGGCCGTGGCAGTGGCCCGCACCGCCGTGGAGAAGCAGCCGAAGAGCGTGGATGCGAAGCTGACCCTGGCGCGCCAGCTGGCCGATACCGGCCACGCTGAAGAAGGCATCAGCATGGCGAAGGGGCTGGTGCAGAGCGACGCGAAGAATCTGGAGGTCTACTACCAGTTGGCGCAGATCTATACGGATCTGCGGCGGTGGAAAGACGCCTCCGACACGCTCGATCTCGCCGACAAACAGGCCACCAAGAAAGACGACCAGACGATGGTCGAGTTTCAGCGGGCCATGATGGCTGACCGGGCCAAGCGCTACGACGAGGCGGAGGCCGACTTCCGCAAGGTTCTGGCTGTCGATCCCAACAATTCCCTTACGCTGAACAATTTTGGATTCATGC
>JBAUZR010000044.1:0-6744 GCA_049585375.1 Acidobacteriaceae bacterium | reverse complement strand
TGGAGCGGCTTATTGCTCTTCTGCGCCTGGGCGATTTCGCTGCGCAAGACGGCAGTGCTGTAGGCGTGGCCGTTGACGGCCACAAGCGTCATGCCCGGTCCAAGGCCGGCTCTGAAGGCCGGTCCGTTCCACAAGACGTCCTCGACCTCGCCCTGGCCGTTGAGGAACAGTCCCACGGAGAACATGGCGTTGACACCTTTGCTGCTGAGCTCACCCTCGCCGACGTTTTCGAGTGCGTTCTGGTAGCGCGAAGGCTGGTCGGTATAGACCAGACGCCAACCGCTGGCCTCGATGCCGGACAGCAGGGGAACCTGTTGCCCGACGCCGTCGAGCCAGCCGTGCAGGAAGCTCGCCCAGTCACAGGGCTGCACAGCATTGAGGGCGGCGACGACGTCGCTGAAGGTAAAGGTATGGGTTACAAAGCTGCCGTTATCGATGCCGAAAAAGTGCCGGGCAAAATCGTCAATGGAATATCGATCCTGGCTTAATGTCCGGATTTTCATGTCAACGGCGAGCCACAGCAACTGGCCTTCACGATAGAAGTCGGTTTGCCGGCGCCAGTTCGCCCAGGCGCTCGTCGAGCCGTAGAGCAATTGCGCGGCGTCGGTGGTATCGATCAGCGGACGCCAGTCGCGACCGGTTTGGTGCGCCATAGCCGCGGCGCGGTAGGCGACGGCCTCGCGCCACGTGTCCGGCGACCACAGGCCACTGCGCGCCGTCAACATGTCGCCGAGATAGACGGTGAGTCCCTCATAGACCCAGACCATCTGCGTATGTTCGGGACGCTCGAAATCGGGCTGCCACAGCTCGGCGGGACGCATGAATTTGCCGTTCCAGGAATGGGCATATTCATGCGGCAACAGCGAGGCATCGAGCATGAAATGATCGGGGTCGGCAAACATCTTCGCGCCGCTGCGCGCGCGGTCGTCACTCGACTGGTGGTGCTCCAGACCGCCCCTCGAGACGTAGTCGCTCAAGGTGAGAAGCAAGCGATAGGCGTTGTAGTGATGGGAGCGAAAGAGTGCCTGTGCCTGTTCCACCAGATGACGATAATCGGCGATCTGCGCATCGGAAATATCCAGTGCGTCCGCGCTGTCGCCCACCATATCGAGATAACGACGCACCGATGAGCCGGCGGGGGTCATATCGAGTTCCCGGAAATATTTCCCGGCAATCACCGGTGAGTCGACCAGGGTGTTGAATGGCACGGGCTCGAAGGTGATGCGGCCGCCGGTGTTTTCTTTTGTTGTGAGCGCACTCGCGTACTGCCAATCGGCAGGGATGACGAGTGTCGGCTGATACAGCTGCACCCTGGTGGGATAGCCTGCCTGGTACAGCGCGACATCGTTCCATTCCAGGCCAAGGAGATTCGGCGTGACCCGGTCACGTGCCGGGAACTGAAAGCCGATGTCAATCTCGTTGACGCCCGCTGGTACGGTCAAATGAAAGGTGAACATGTCCACTTCGTCACGATGCCATGCGATCCGCTTGCCGCCAGCCGTGACTTCCAGGCCCATCATCTGATCGATCGGGCCGTCCGGCGCGTGATCACCGGGAATGTATTTCGGGTACTCGAGCGTCAGGGGTCCGGGTCGGACCGGCATCCCCTCATGGACATACAGAACGCGCTGCCCGGGATTGGGTAATTGCACCGTAAGCGAGACGGGGCCGGCCGGAGCGTTCACATCCGTCTGACCGGCGCAGGACATGGACGCGACGACAGCAACAGTGCCCAGAAGCAACGACAATCGTTTCATCCGTTATTCCCTGAGAGTGAAGGTGAGGTGCGAGGCAAGATCAAAGTTACCCTACATGGGACCTGTGTGCCATGCGCCGACGCGACGCCGGCCCCAGACAAAATGCGCATGGAGATGAGCAGAAATTTGGCTCAGTCCCATTGCAGCCGTTCGAACCCCTGGAATTGGGCCATAATCAGCGAATGGACTGTTCGGGCCCAAAATCCCCAGGGTCGATTGCCCGTTCGCGTCGGGAGTTCCTGCGTGAAGCAGTCGGCTTGTTAACGGTGGCTTCGACGCAGCGGAGCTTTGCCCTCTCGCATGCGGCGTCGATGTTGAGGCCCGCGGCCAAGACTATCGTTGTCACTTTCGGTGGAGGGGCTCGCGATGATGAGACGTTCGCCGAAGACGGACAGCAGAATATTCCACACCTGCTTCAGGAGCTGCTGCCTCAGGGAACCTTCTTCACGCAGGTGGTGAACCGGGGCATTCTCGGCCACTACGTGGCGACGGCCAGTATTGTGACGGGGACGTACGAGCGGTTCGATAACTTCATCGCGCAGCCGCCGCCGAATCCGACGCTCTTTGAGTATTTCCGCAAGGGGCTGGGCCGGCCTGCGAACGATGCCTGGGTGATTGCGCCGAGCAACGGGTTTCAGCGCATCGGGTGCAGCAGTAATTCCGCTTTCGGCTCGGAGTGGGGCGCGGGGGTGATCCTGCCGAAGCGGCTGCTGAGCGCCGCGCTGCCGGGCCGCGGGGGAGGCGGGACGGACCTCGCTCTCCTGCTGCAGGACAACTATGAAATGCCGGTGTATCAGCCGGAGGAGTCAGGACAGGACCGGGAGCTGCACCTGGCGATGCTGGAATCGACGCTGAAGGTGTCAGTGAACGAATTTGTGGAACACGCGCGAACGCTGAACAGCGCCGACGAGCTTTCGATTTACATTGCCCAGCAGCTGATGCGGCAGCATGCGCCGTCACTGCTGATGCTGACGCTCCACGACATGGACATCGCGCACTCGGGCGCGTTCTCGCTGTATGTCGATGCTATCCAGCGCGCGGACCGGCTGTGTGCGGAGCTGTGGCAGATCGTCCAGTCGGATCCGGAGTATAAGGACCGGACATCGATCTACATTCTTCCGGACTTCGGGCGGGATTCGGACGGCGATCCGGCAGGCAACGGATTCCAGCACCATCGGACGGGAGGGGCGCGGGCGCGGACGACGTGGATGCTTGCGCTTGGACCGGGGATTCGGGAGGGCCGGCTAGTGGAGCGGGCTATCGAGCCGCTGGATCTGGTGCCGACGATTGGAAGCCGTGTTGGTTTCGCCACATCGACGCATGGCCAGCGCATTGGAGAACTGCTGTGAAGCCGGCCGAACTGAGAGCGGAGGACTTCGAGCATTACGCCCCGGAGGCCCGCGCGTTCGCCCAGAGCCGTCTTGCGCTGTTGCAGAAGCTGCCGCTGGCGATCTGCCCGTCATTCCTGGAACAAATCGAGCAGCTGGACAGCAGCTTTCCTGCGGAGCGGGCCACGCTTCGGCGCATGTGCGATTTTCTGGCCGCGTTACCGGCGAGTCGTCTGACCGCGCTGACGGAGCCGTTCGATCGGATTCGACTTTCGTCGCAGCTGGAGAAGCAGGAGTGGGTTCGCACGCCGGCACAGTTCATTGCCGAGCTGACTGCCGAGCTGTGGTCGAGCGGGCAAATCGATCGCTTCCGTGAGGCATCCGTTGCTCTGTTTGCCGCCGTACCCGCGCCGGAGGATCACCCGGATCGCCTGACGGTGGTGGTGCTCGGGCAGGATGCGCGGGCGCCGGCATCCGCGGTCTTCCGCAAGCTGGGATCGAAGGGGGTCACGCTGACGGCGATGGAGGGCGTGGATATGCCGGGGCAGATCTTCGCGGCGTTTCGCAAACATGCGGAGGCTTCGGCCGAACCCTACGCGCACTGGTACGTTGACGGAGGTGAACCGTGGAAGGATCCCTACCGCGCGATTGCGGGAACGGTGGCGGTGAGCTATCCCGAACTGGATCCGGTTCGCGTGCAGACGCTGGGGCGGATGGAACAAATTGTGCGCAGCGGCAACGCAGGAGCGGAAGAGATGCGGGCGCGTCTGGCGACGATGACCCCCCAGGAGCTTGGCACGGATTCAGTGACCCTGGATCCGGTGCTGCGGCGGTTCTATACGGAGCTGTTTACGCAGAGCTCGGGACCGCAGATATTCAGCACCACCTTTGTGCAGTGGACGGGGCGGGAACTGGCGCGACGGGCGCAGCCGAGAACGCTGCTGTTGCGGTATGCTCCCCGCCGGCGTTATGAGCCGTTCAACGAAATGCTGCGCGCGACGGAACCGGCGAGCCTCGACCCGGCAGGGTCGCTTCGGGACGCGGAAATGGGCGCGTATTACACCTGGATTGATATGAACCGGATTACCACGACCGGCAAGACTTCGTTCGTTGCGTGGCTGGAAGGCACGTCACGGGCGGTGATCATTGGCAACAGCGCTCCGGCGGGAACCGAGAGCAACAGTCCGTTGAATCTGGAGCAGGCGCTGAAGGCTTTCTGCTGATAACACGCCGGCGACGGGCGGCCGGAAACGGTTCATAGTTCAGGGATGAGTATTGGTGTCGGACTGGCTTTCGTTCGCTGTTGAGGCACGCTCCAGGGTAAACAGCGCAGCCTGAAAGTCCCCGCGCAGGGTCAGCTGGATCCCCGCGTTCATCCAGTAAGCGCCGGAGGCCGACTGCGGGGTGTCCGCCGCTGCTTCCCCATCGAGCATGCGCAGCCGATAGTTCGCGTCAGGATCGAGACCGCGCATGCGGAGACGCGGAAAGGGATATCCCATCTGGCTGGAATGCAGAAATGCGAAGACCGCGGCCTGCTCTCCGCTGGCCGCGACGCTCTCGGTCGACGAGAACTCACTGCCGTGCAGAGGCGAAATCAGGCGATAGAGCGATCCATGCTGGACGGTCTCGCGGATCTGCTTGTACTGGGCCACCAGCTTCTTCGCCGTGGCGAAATCTTCGGGGGTCCACTTATTCAGGTTGGCACCGATTCCGAGGGATCCCTGCATTGACGAGAGAAAGCGGTAGGTCAGGGATGTGGACCGGTTATTCATCCAGCTGGGGGAATCCGTGACCCAGGCCATCATCACGCCGGGAGCATAGGCGTAGGTGAAGCCGTTCTGGAGGGAGAGGCGGTCGAAAGGGTCGGTATTGTCGGAGGGCCACACCTCGTCGGTGTAGTGGAGGATGCCGAGGTCGACGCGGCCGCCTCCGCCGGAACACGATTCGATCTCCACGCGGGGGTGGCGCGCCCGGAGCTCCTGCAGGATGGAATACAGGTTCCGGACATACTTCACATAGACTTCCTTCTGCTCATCGGGAGGCACGGCGGGCCAGCCGGGCTCCGACCAGTTGCGGTTGTAATCCCATTTCAGGAAGGCAATATCGTTGTCGGTGAGCAGCTTGTCGAGAGTATGGAGGATGTAGGCCTTCACATCGGGCCGCGCCAGGTTGAGGACGAGTTGATTGCGGGCTTCGGTGCGCGGACGGCCCGGAAAATTCAGCACCCAGTCAGGATGCTCGCGATACAACTGGCTGTTGGGATTCACCATCTCGGGTTCGACCCACAGACCGAAATCCATACCGAGCGAGTGGACCTTATCGATGAGAGGTTTGAGGCCGTGGGGGAATTTCTGCGGGTTGGGCCACCAGTCGCCCAGGCCGGCATGATCGGAGTTCCGCTCGCCGAACCAGCCGTCGTCCATTACAAAGCGTTCTACGCCGATGGAAGCGGCGCGTTCGGCAAGCGCTTCCTGGCCTGCCTCGTTGACGGCAAACTCTGTGGCCTCCCAGGAGTTATACAGAATCGGCCGTACCCGAGGATGCGGGGCCTGGGGAACGATGGAGGCGAGTTCGAAGTGATGCAGCAGTCGCGACGCGCCTCCGATTCCCTGGTGAGAAAAGCCGGCATAGAAGTACGGCATCTGCAGCGATTCGCCAGGGTGCAGCACGTAACTGAAGTCGAAGGGTTGAAAGCCTCCAGTGATTCTGACCTGTCTCGTCTGGTTCTGCTCGATGGCGATCTGCCAGGAGCCGCTCCAGGCCAGAGCGCCGAACCACACATCGCCGCGATCCTGGTCGCCGGAATTTCCGCGCTCGATGGCAAACCAGGGATTGTTCTGCTGGCCGGTCGAACCGCGGCGGCTTTCGAGAATGGTCTTGCCCGGCCGCATTGCGGTCTGCTGCAAATCCCACTCTCCGGCCCATCGCCCCGTGAGGTGACGAAGCTGGTAGTCGTCGGCGGAAGGCAGGTTCCACGTGGCCGCATCCGCCTGCTCGATGGTGAAGGGCCGATCGGTTCGGTTTTCGACGGTGGCCGATCTGCGCAGGATACCCGTCGCCGGGTCGATCCGGTACTCGAGGGTCACGTAGACGGCGAGCGAGATGTCTTTCATCACGACGGTCAGGGTTCCGTCGTGGATGGCATACGAATCATAATGCAGGACCAGATCGCGATTCCCGTCGGGAAATGTGATCTTGAGATCGGGCTCCGCGTACAGGCCCGCACCCCAGCCCACGAATTCCTGCGGCGTTGCATTTACCGGCGAATCAAAGGAAGCCCACTCCGGACCGGAGTGCGCGGGCGGGAAGTGGTCGGCGGGCCCAAGCGCCTGACCCCAGTAGAGAGACTGGAGTTCGCCCCTCTCGTTCACGCCGAAGACGTAGGTCGTTCCGGCGGCGTCGAGGCGAAAGGTCCGGGTCTGAGCGTCGTACTGGATCGGCTGGGGGGAATCCTGGTTGTCCGTTGGGGCGGAGGCCCATGCGACCGCAGGGACGCAGACCATGCACAGGGTGCATGCATAAAGAAGACAAACAAGCTGCGTGGCCCGACCGAGGAAAGCCCCCCGGGTGGTACCGGGAACGTTTCTCACAATCACCCCTCCTCCGGATCGAGGATGTTCCGGAAAAGCTCCAATGTACACGGTCGCGCACCATGTTCG
>JBAUZR010000043.1:0-5448 GCA_049585375.1 Acidobacteriaceae bacterium | reverse complement strand
GAGCGGGTCGGACTCGACCAGTTTGGACGAGGTGATCGAGCTGCTGGCGCGGAATGGGCGCAACGTGGCCGAGGCGGTGCGGATGGTGATGCCGCCGGCGGATACGGGGCGGCATTCGGCGTTTCTGGCGTATCACGGGGACTGCATCGAACCGTGGGACGGACCGGCGGCGGTGTCGTTTACCGACGGACACTTGATTGGGGCGGCGCTGGATCGGAACGGGCTGCGGCCTTGTCGATTTTTCGTGACGGAAGATCACCTGGTGGTGGCGGGATCGGAAGCGGGGCTGGTGGATCTGGATCCGGAGAAGATTGTGCACAGCGGACGGCTGGGGCCGGGGCAGATGCTGCTGGCGGATCTGGATCGCCATGTTTTTTACGAGGACGACGAGCTGCAGGCAGTCTTTGACGAGTCGGCGCCGCAGTATGAGGCGCTGCTGCAGAAGGCGACGCTGGATGCCGATACGCCGGTGCAGGGGATCGACGGGGCGGAACTGAGTCGGCTGCAGCTGGGCTTTGGCTACACCAAAGAAGACGTCAACATGGTGCTGAAGCCGATGGCGATGGACGGCAAGGACGCCGTCTGGTCGATGGGCGACGACACGCCGATTGCGCCTTTGGCGCGGACGCCGCGGCCGGTGTACGCGTTTTTCCGGCAGCGGTTTGCGCAGGTGACGAATCCGCCGATTGATTCGCTGCGAGAGGCGTGCGTGATCCAGCTGCACACGCGTCTGGGTCCGTGGCCGCATGTGCTGAACACGCGGGAGAAGCTGCCGGGACTGTCGCTGCAGTCGCCGTTTCTTTCGCTGGCGCAGATGGAATCGCTGCACCGGCGCAGGCACGATCTGGCGGGGGATCTTCCGCTGGCGGTGCTGGACTGCATTTTCAATCCCGGCTGCAATCTGCTTACGGCGATTGACGATCTGTGCACGAAGGCGGTGCAGCTGGTGCGCGGAGGAGCGTCGGTGCTGCTGCTGACGGATCGCGGGTGCGGGGATCAGGCGATGCCGATTCCCATGGCGCTGGCGCTGGGCGCGGTGCACCACACGCTGATCCGGAGCGGCGAGCGCATACGGGTGGGTTTGGCGGTGGAGGCGGGCGACTGCCGCGATCTGCATCATGCCGCGGTGCTGATGGGGATGGGCGCGGGGGCGATTTGTCCCTGGCTGGCGCTGGAGACGGCGCGGCAGATGAATCCCGAGCGGGGCGAGGCGAACCTGCTGCACGCCTTCGATCTGGGTCTGGCAAAGATCATGTCGAAGATGGGCATTTCGGTGGTGGACAGCTACCGCGGCGCGCATCTGTTTGATTGTCTCGGCCTGAGCCGGGAGGTCGTGGATCGGTGTTTTGAGGGCACGCCTGCCCCGATCGGGGGCATTGGGTTTCCGGAGCTGGAGGCCACGGTGCGCCTGTTGTGGATCGGCGCCCAGGGCGGCGAGGCGGCGGGTGAGAATCCGGAGGCGGGTGATGGCGGTGGGCCACTGGTGACGGTGGCGGCCGCGAAAGATCTGCCGGATTACGGGTGGGTGCGCTTCCGGAAGGCGGAGCGGTCGGAGCCGCACGGATGGCAGCCGCAGACGGTGCGACTGCTGCAGACGATTACGGGGGCGACGAAGGCGGCGACGGTGGCTGCCGATCAGCCGGCTGCGTGGCAGGCGTTTACGACGCAGGCGACGGAGAAGGAGCCGGTGGTGCTGCGCGATCTGCTGGAGATTCGGGCTGCGGCGGAGGCTCTGCCGGTTGGGGAAGTTGAGCCGGCTGGGAATTTGTACGGGAGATTTATTGCGAGCGCGATGTCTCTCGGGTCGCTGAGCCCGGAGGCGCACCAGACGATCACTGCCGCGATGAATCAGCTGGGCGGGCGGTCGAATACGGGTGAGGGCGGGGAAGATCCCGCGGTGTATGCGCCGGGTGTGGATCTGCCGCTGGTGGGCGGGAAGGTTCCGTCGCATCTGCTGAACAACAAGGTGAAGCAGGTGGCATCGGCGCGGTTCGGAGTGACGGCGCAGTATCTGATGCACGCGGAAGAGCTGGAGATCAAGATTGCGCAGGGCTCGAAGCCGGGCGAGGGCGGGCAGCTGCCGGCGCATAAGGTGACGGAGCTGATTGCGCGTCTGCGGCATGCGCAGCCTGGGGTGCAGCTGATCAGTCCACCGCCGCACCACGATATTTATTCGATCGAAGACCTGGCACAGCTGATCCATGATTTGCGGCGGATCAATCCGAAGGCGGCGATCGGCGTGAAGCTGGTCTCGGAGTGCGGGGTGGGGACGGTGGCCGCGGGGGTAGCGAAGGCCTATGCGGACTACATCGTGATCGCCGGACACAATGGGGGGACCGGCGCGTCGCCGCTGTCGAGCATTAAGTATGCGGGGAGTCCGTGGGAGCTGGGACTGGCGGAGGCGCAACAGGTGCTGATCCGGAACGGGCTGCGGGGGCGGGTGCGGCTGCGCTGCGACGGCGGGCTGCGGACGGCTCGGGACATCGTGATCGCCGCGCTGCTGGGCGCCGATGAATATGCCTTTGGCACGGCGGTGCTGGTGGCTCTGGGCTGCGACATGGCGCGGCAGTGTCATTTGAATACTTGTCCGACAGGGATTGCGACGCAAAGGCCGGAGCTGCGGGCGAAGTTTCGCGGGAAGCCGGAGCACCTGATGCGGTTTTTCGAAGGGCTGGCCGGGGAGATTCGCGCGCTGCTGGCGGAGCTGGGGCTGCCGTCGCTGGAAGCGGCGATTGGACGGACGGATCTGCTGGAGCAGGTGCGGTTCGACGGATGTCTGGACCTGAGCGCGGTGCTGGCTGCGCCGGCGGATGGCGTGCGGCACTGGCAGGGGAGCCGGAATCTGCGGCCGGAGGAACATGCGCCGATTGACGATGCGTGGGTCGAGCCGGCGCTGGCAGCCTACGAGGCAGGCGAGCATTTTATTGTGGACTCGCTGATCGCCAATGAAGACCGGACGTTTGGGGCGCGGCTGGCGGGCGAGCTGGCGATGCTGCAGTCGGGCGGGAAGAGTTCGCCGGCGACGCTGACGTTTCGGCTGACCGGAGAGGCGGGGCAGTCGTTTGGGGCGTTTGCGGTGCCGGGGATGCAGCTCGTCCTGAGGGGGCTGGCGAACGATTTTGTCGGCAAGAGCCTTTCAGGAGGGGAGATCATTCTGCGCGGGCAGGGGCGGGCGGCTCTGCAGCCGGAGCTGCACACGATTCTCGGCAACGTGGCGCTGTATGGAGCGACGAGCGGAGCGCTGTTTGCCGCGGGGTGCGCCGGGGAGCGGTTTGCGGTGCGGAATTCCGGGGCGCTGGCGATTGTGGAGGGTGTGGGCGATCACGGCTGCGAGTACATGACCGGCGGCCTGGTGGCGGTGCTGGGGGCGACGGGGACCAACTTCGGAGCGGGGATGACGGGCGGGATCGCCTGGGTCTTCGACGAGGAGGGGCGGTTCCTGTCGGGAAAGCGCTATCACGCGGAATTCCTGATGCCGGAGCCGTACGAGACGCTGGACGCCGAGGCGAAGGCGAGCCTGCTGGGGCTGGTGCAACTGCACGCAGAGAAGACGGCGAGCACGCGGGCGTACTGGCTGATGTCGAAGTGGGAGGAGCTGGCGCCGCGGTTTGTGCGGCTGACGCCGAGGCCGCAGGTGTAGGCAGGGATTTCCGCGCGGTACGAAAGGAATCTGCGGCGATGCGGGGAAGGGCGTGTTTGGGCGCCGATTCCATGTATCCTTTGGTTAACCCGCGACCTTCATGCGTCGGTTATTTGCCAGTTCAATGGGTTTTTCTTCTGCCTTCTTCCGCCGTTTTGCTCCCGCTCTGATTGTCGGCTTGCTGCTGATCCAGGGATGCAGCCGCTTTGCTCCGCACTCTGCGCGAGAGTACGTCTACGTGTGGGCGCGGGGGACGTTTCTGCGCGATCGGGTAGCCGCGGTGAGCAACCGCGTGGCCGAGGTGACCAATGGGCAGCGGCTCGAGGTGGTGGAGCACGGGCGGCGTTTTCTGAAGGTCAAGACGGCGAAGGGTGAGATCGGCTGGATCGAAGACCATTCGGTCATCGACCAGAGCATCTATGACCGGTTTGGGCAGCTGGAAAAGGACAACGCGAAGGATCCGGTGGTGGGAACGGGCGAACTGCGCGAGGATTACTGGCTGCGCGACGCGCCAGGGCGCACGTCGGACCGCTTTTATCTGCTGCCGGAGAATTCAAAGCTGCAGCTGCTGATGCGGGCGTCGGTTCCGCGGCCCGAGGCGACGGAGGCGATGCCGGTGCCGGTGAAAAAGGTCGTCAAACCGGAAAAGAAGAAGAAGGCCGACCTGGACGATCTGGCGAATCCTGGGCTGGAGGATTACTGGCTGGTGCGGGACAGCTCCGGGCAGGTGGGTTGGGTGCGCGGGCGCACGGTCGATGAGGATGTCCCCGATGCGATTGCGGGGCTGGCGGAAGGGCAGAAGGTAGTGGGGGCGTACGTCCTGAAGACGGTGGACGACCCGGGTGCGAATGTGCCGGGGAACCAGGTTCCGGAGTACGTGACGGTTCTGGCGCCGTGGAGAGACGGACTGCCGTTCGATTTCGATCAGGTGCGGGTCTTTACCTGGAACGTGAAGAAACACCGGTATGAGACGGCCTACCGGGAGAGAAACATCGCGGGGTATCTGCCGGTGACGGTGAGCCAGCAGACATTTGGGAATCAGACGGAGCCGGTATTTTCGTTTCGGGCGGCGACGGACCCGGAGACAGCTTCTCTGGATCCACAGACGGGCATGGTGAAGCCTGGGTCGACGACGACCGAGGCGTATCACATGGAAGGGGTTCTGGTGCGGCGGGTCGGGGCCGCGGCACCGCAGACTCACTCGTCGCCGGTAGCAGAACATCGGACACGGCGTCGGCGACGCCGGCGGTAGGCGCGCGGGGCGATTTTGGGCTGAACCGCATTTGCGCAAATGCGGCGCAAGCTCGTATGGTGGAATACACGCCCTGGTGGTGGATGCGGCGGTCCGGTTTTGGCTTCGCTGTGGTTTTTCAAGTTGTTGGCGGTGGATCACCATTGGGACAAAAAAGAGGGAAAAGGAGATCGGCTCATGGATAACAAGCCGGCACAGAACATTCAGGACACTTTCCTGAACACTGTTCGCAAAGACAAAACCCCGATAACGATTTATCTGGTGAGCGGCGTGAAACTCACCGGAAAGATCCGCTCATTCGATAAATATTCGGTGCTTCTGGAAAACAACAGCCAGGAGCAGCTGATTTTCAAACACGCCATTTCCACAGTGGTCAGCACGCGTTCGGTCCTGCACGGAGAACATCGTCCGCCGCATGCCGCGCAGGCCGGACCAGTGGCAGTGACGCCCCAGAGTGCGCAGGAAGCGTCCGGATCCTAGACCGGACGACGGGACGAGTACCCCGCGACGAGTTTCGATGCCGCTGAACGCGACCGGTTCGACCGCGGAACGGGCT
>JBAUZR010000042.1:0-3409 GCA_049585375.1 Acidobacteriaceae bacterium | reverse complement strand
ATGCACGAGAACAAGACCACCTATACGATCATCGGCGTCGCCCGTAATTCGAAGTGGCGCACCATCGGCGAAAAGCCGACCGATGCCGCCTATCTCTTCCTTAATGCCGCGCCTGAAAAGGCCAACAGCTTCTTCGGAACCACGATCCTCGTCAAGACCTCGGTCGACCCGCGCGCCCTCGCTTCCTCTGTACGCGAACAGGTCACCGCGCTCGATCCGAACATGGCTGTCTTCAATACCGGGACCATGCAGGAGCATGTCGACAAGTCGCTGCTCCTGCCGCGCATCTCCGCTCTTTTGCTCGGTATCTTCGGCGCCATCGGTCTCACCCTCGCCTCCATTGGCCTCTACGGCGTCATGAGCTATTCGGTGCGTCGGCGTACGCGCGAAATTGGCATCCGTATGGCGCTCGGCGCAAAACGGCCCACAGTCCTTCGCATGATTCTCCGCCAGGGCCTGATCCTCACCCTCATCGGACTGGCCATCGGGCTCGCCATCGCCCTGGCTCTGGGACGGTTCACCGCCAGCGTCCTTTACGGCACCAGCGGCACCGACCTGCTCACATTTGTGACCGTTTCTCTGGTGCTGCTCGCGACTGCGGTGACCGCAGTCCTGGTTCCCGCGCTGCGTGCAGCTCACGTCGAACCCACCACGGCGCTGCGCTACGAATAGCGTCCAACCAAACGCCACCAAACCGGCCCCCAACGCCCTGTCGGAAGCTCTGCTGCTCCTCGCGACGGCTCTGCCGGCAAGCAGCATTTCCGCTCGGCAAACAGCAGGCCTGGTCCAGGACCCACGCCGCGAACTGCAGTCGGACTTATCGTCCGCATTATTCACGTGCTGCCAGTTCCGGGAAAACAAAAGGGCAGGCCCGGAGAGCCTGCCCCTGAGTGAATCTGCCTCGGTCGGTTTACTTGACGCGGACTTTCGGTTCCACGGACATGCCCGGGCGCAGGCTGTGGTCCTTGTCTTCGCTGGGTTTGGTCAGGTCGATGCGGACCGGGATGCGCTGCACCACCTTCACGTAGTTGCCGGTCGCATTCTCCGGAGGAAACAAGCTCAGCATCGATCCGGTGGCGCCGCCAACCTGGGTGACTTTGCCGTCGTAGTCCCGGTCGTATGCGTCCACATGGATCGTCACTGCCTGGCCGACCTTCATGCTCCTGAGCTGGGTTTCCTTGAAGTTAGCCGTGATCCAGATGTTGTCAAGGTCCACCAGTGTCATCAGTGCCTGTCCAATGCCGACGTTCTGTCCTATCTCCACGCTCTTGGTTGTGATGATGCCGGCCACCGGCGCGTGGATATCCGTATAGCTCAGGTTCAGCTTCGCCTGGGCCAGCTGCGCCCTGGCCTGATCCACCTGAGCGGCGGCCTGATCGGCCTTCGCCCTCTGGATGGCCACCTGTTGCGGACCGGTTTCCGCGTATTTCTGCGACGACTGCGCCTGCAGCACGCGATCCCGCGCAATGCGGACGGCGTCCTGCGCAGCGATCAGGTTGGCTTCCGCCTCGTTCACGTTGGCTTCATTGGCGGCTGCCGCGGCGACGGCCGCGTCATACTGCTGCTTCGAGATGATGTCCTTCTCGACGAGCGGCGTATAGCGTTCCAGATCCAGTTTGGTCTTCGTGTAGTTCGCCTTGGCCGCGGTCACGCGCGCCTGTGCCGCCTGCAATTGCTTTTCCGACTGCGCGACCGATGCTGTTGCGCTGGCTACATCGGCGTTGGCAGTGTTCAGGTTGCTGCCGGTGTTGATGTGGATCACAGGCACGTTCACCCGCGCGGCTTCGTAGCTGGCTTCGGCCGCCTCCAGATTGGCCTCTGCCTGGTTCACAGCCGTCTGGTAATCGCTGGGATCGATCTGCACCAGCAGGGTCCCTGCGTCGACGTACTGGTTCTGATCCACTTTTACGTCGAGCACATGCCCGTTAATGCGTGAGCTGATCTGCACCAGATGGCCGTCCACCGATGCGTCGTCTGTGTCTTCGTAATAAGTGGAGTGCCACCAGAACAGCAGCGCGCCCACCGCCAGCACCGCCACTACTCCGATGATGATGAAACGACGGCGCGAGCGTCCGCCGGTATGCTCCGGCTGCTCTTCAGTTGGTCGGGTCTGCTCCGTATTTTGCTCCGCCACGCTCACTTTCCTCCCACGTAATCCTTATAGTTACTTTGCGCCACGCCCAGCGCCCGCGCCAGCGATAGTTTGGCCACATTGTGCTGGTAGAGGCTCGCGACATACTGTTCGTCGGCCTGGGCCATGGCCTGCTGCGCCTGCGAAACCGCCAAATTGTCGGAAACTCCCGCCTTGTAGCGCTGCTGCGCCTCGCTCAGCGCTTCCTTTGCCAGATCCACGTTGCTGCGCGCGACCTCGACTAACCTTTCCGCGGCCTGAATGTCCAGAATGCTGTCCCGCACGTCGGCGCCGATCTGCCCCCGCAGGTCGCTCAGACGGGCCCGAACCTGCTCCAGCTGCGACTGCGCCTGCTGCGCATCGCCGCGCAGCTTGCCTTCCTCAAACAGCGGCACATCCAGCGAACCCACCGCGTCCCCGGTTCCGTGGGAGTGCGAAGGGTTGATGCCGATATCGCCGTAATCGCCCGAGAAGCTGACCGTGGGCAGCCTCTCGTCCGTGGCGGCCTTCCGCGCCCGCTCCGCTGCCTGCAACTGCTGCTCCATGGCCTTCAGGTCGGCGCGATTTGCCAGCGCCTCGCGCACGGCGGTCTCGGGATCCAGATGATCGAGCGGCGCAAACGGCGCCTGATCGGCCAGATCAAACGCCTGCGCCAGCGGCAGGCCAATGGCCCGGGCCAGCGCAATCTTGTCTTTGGCCCAGGAATTCCGGGCGGATATCAGCGTTTGCTGCTGGGTCTGGTAGTCCACCCGCGCGCGCAGCTCGTCGAGCAGCGGCGCCGTCCCGGCCTTATGGTTCTGGACAGCCTGATTGAGCGAGACCCCGGAGGTATCCACCTGGGCCTGCGCGGCCTGCACCTGGGCGGCGTCCGCAATGACCGTCAGGTAAGCGTTGCCCACCGTCAGCACCACCATGTCGCGCGCGTCCTGCGCCGAGAGCTGTGCTGCCGCGAAGTCGTGCTTTTGCGCGAGGTAGTTCTGCAGGGCGGACAGATTCACCAGCGACCAGTTCAGAGAGCCGCGAATGTCGGTGTAGCCGTAGGGGCCAATGATTGCCGGAAAGCCCGGGATGCGCAGGCCTTCTGCCTGGAGGTCCGCTTCCTCCACAGCCTCTTTGGCCGTTCCGGTCACGGTCGGCAGCAGCGCCTGCAGTTCTTCCAGCCGTGAGCCCCGGGCCGACTGCACATTCTGGCTGGTGAGCAGGAGGCCCAGATTATAGCGGAGCCCCATCTGAATCGCCTCTGCGAGCGAGAGTGGCAGCACGCCCGGCCGCACCGCC
>JBAUZR010000041.1:0-10195 GCA_049585375.1 Acidobacteriaceae bacterium | reverse complement strand
GGGTAGGTTTGAATGCGTGGAGTCCAGCCGCGCGTCCAGAGGTGGGCGCTGCGGGGACTGCGGATATTTGCGAGTCCGCGCAACACCGGATTCTGGCCCTTGCGGTACAGCTTCAGGTTCTTTTCTTCCTGAATACGGACGCCGACAATGTTTGTGCCCGTTCCGGCGGCATCCATGAATCCCTGCCATTCATTGGGCTCGAAACGCACCTTGCCGTGGATGAACATTTCCTTTGGCGGGCCGCCCGCTTTCTTGGTGTAGGACTTGATGGCCAGCTCGCCCAGCGCCTTGGCAGCCACATAGCTCAAGTGATAATCGCCCGTCTGGTCGTTATACCAAGGGCCGAGCGCGCCCTTGAATACCACTCCGTCGCCGGAATCGAGAAACATCTGCGCCGCGCAGCAGGCATTTCTCGAGGTTCCGCTCGTCTCATCTTTCTTGAACACCAGACCGAGATAGCATACGCCGTCGCGGATACCCGCCACTTTCCAGGGACGCCCGCCCACCTTGTAGAAAATGGCCGTGCAGAGATTCCAGGCAATCTCTGACTGCCGTGCTGCGGCGCGCTTGTCGAAATCCGCATCACCGGGCTTGCGGATATTCGAGACTGTACTCTCTTTGACGATCTGGGTGAGTACTTTTGCGTCCAGAAGTCTGGCCTTGAGTTGATTGTGGAACTGTTCTTCGTACACGTATGGTTCGGCCTCGCGGTCCATCTGCGGGAAAAGAGACCGCGTCTCATAGAACGTTTTCGCCTGTTTGGCCTTCTTAAACGCTCTAATGGCTTCCTGCCGCACTTCGGGCTCGACAACGGAGTTGGGCCTGCAATACTTCCACACCTTGTCCGGCACCACGACAAACCACAGCTCGGGTTTGTCGGTCTCCTCGCGAATCGCCTCAAGGATGCGATTTGCAAATACGCCTACCGTTCCGTACACACGCTGGTGCGGCTCGTCGAGGTACAGGTATTCATCGATCTCGGCGTCTGTCACCGTGAGCGAAAGCAGGGGTTTGGTGTTCCAGCGCGAGCGAAACACGGTCTCAAAGCCGGGAAACGGGGGGCGGCCTAAGAGCGGAGTTGCGTTAAAGACTGGCCGCTGCACCCATTCCACCCATCGCTCGAAGCTCTTGATGCCGGTTTCCGTGCCGATGACACCGGCCTTGATGCCATATGGCTTGCTTTCGTCCAGCGGTCCGAACAAGGTGAGGCCGTCGCGCGGGTCCTCCGTCGCCTGATTGTGTCTGAACAAAAGACGCGGCTCCGGAATGTGGATGAGATCCTTCATTCCGGACCGCCTTCCGGATCATCTTCAAAAGCATCCTCATCGCGGGAATCTCGACCATAATCATCGGCGGTTTCATCGTCTTCCGAGAATCGCAGTAACTGCGGATCGGTGTACGACACCGGGCTGCAAAACAGCACCGGCGTTGTTGGGATAGTTAGGCTGGCCTTGCTACCAAGCGTCAGGGTGATTTTGTCTGTACCGTCGCATAGATAAGTTGCCGCGGCAAGCGCCCGGTCGCGCCATTCGTCGTTCCACCAGGATTTGCACTGGCTGCGCCGCGCGGAGGCGAGCTTCTTCTTGCTCTCCCAAATTGTCTTGCCGTCGCTCGTAAAGAGAACGTGCGATTTGAAAATATAGGCAAGCGTGGGATGAACCTGCGGGCGGGCCTGGACGGCATAATGCCAGTAGCGTTTCGCGCTCACGCCGGTCGTGGGGTTCGTTCGCGTGCTGTATCCGACCATCGCGCGGTAGGTGCGCTCGCCGTCAACTCCAGTGAAGAAAACCTTGTCACTCGGTACCCGGTCCTTGGGGAAATAGAAACATCTGGCCTTGTTTGCCAGCTCATAAACGGGAAGCTTCCGCTCGTCGAGCATCTGCTCCCAAGCAAGACGCAGGATCTGAAAAAGATGTTTCCCAAACACAGTCTTGGGCTCAGCCAACAGCGCCGTGACTTCAAGCGGCTCGCCCGGCTTGGCGATATACATCTCCGGGCCTAGTTTGCTTTCAAAATCCGCCGCCTCCGCAAATGTGATGAGAAAAATCCCGTCCTGAACAGCGGGGTACGGAAGCATGCCAGACACCTCAATCTCGCCGATGCTTTTTCGCGAGAGCGAGTGGAAGTAAATATGCGTGGGCAGCGTTACCGGAAACCAATTGGAGAGATACTCTTCCGGCTCCTTGCGCAATCCCTGCTCGGCGCTGAACTGCGTGCGCCACCAGTCGTTTACCGTCGTGCGGTTGAATTTCGGGTCTTTGGGGACGCCGTCTTCTTCAAGTTTTTCCAGAAGCTTGGCAAGTCCCGGGCCCCACGAATGCGCGAAGCCCACGGTGTTGATGCGGGTGATTTCGATGGTGATATCGCCGTGCGGAAGATCGTCGATGTGCAGCGGAATGACGAAGTCTTTCAGTTTTTCTTTTTTGGCTACAATCTGCGCGAAATGCAGCTCCTTAAGCGGGCCGTCCTTGGCATTCGATGTCCGGGAGAGAACATACAGCACTTTGGCGGTGCGCGTCTTGATCGCCTCTTCGATATCGTCCCAAAACACCTCGCCGCCCAGCAGCTTCGTGAGATCGCACCATACGCGGTAGCCCTCGTTAGCAAGCTGGAGCGCAAGCCACAGGGTAAATTCGTTGTCCTCCGGATTGGCGTGGCTCAAGAGCAAGGTGTCCCTTGCTGGTTTGACCGGCGCGGGATCGTTCATACGCCCTCTTTAGTGCCGGACGGTGCGGCGCTCCAGGTATGGCAGTCCGCTTTGACGGCGGAGTAACTCGTGTCCAGCTCCGGCTCCAGTAGCAGAAGCGCGGCAATGCGGCGCACGATGTGGGTGAACTCCCTGGCTTCATCTTTCGTGATGTCGCGTCCGAGCACCTGGCGCTCGCGGTAGCTGAGCCATTTCTTGAGCACTTGGTATCCGCCAACCGCGTATTCCCAGACGGCCTCCGGTACATTGCTCCAGAAGGTTTCGTTGTTGAGGTAGATGTCAATGGTCTGCAAGCCCCAGAGCGCCGTTACGTCGTCGGGCTCAAGCCCCAGCTCCTTTGCTCCCTCGGCGATGGCGCTTTGCTCGTCGGCGCTGAAGTCGCGGCGTTTCTCGATGCCCCTGCCCGGCATCACGATGTCTTTTTCTTTCTGGCCGTGGCCCCAGCCAGCCGTGATTCCGAGGCTCAAACCCTTCTGCGGTCCAGATACACGCCCCAGAAGAGTCAGTTCTTTCCTGAGTTTGCCGGTGGTGACGCCAAGCGCGGCTCTGTCCATGTCGAGGAGCTGCCCGGCTGTCATTCCAAGCTGCGCCGAATGCTGCAAAGCTGCGAGCGTCGCTGGTAGCGGAATCCGCGGCCAATCCGCGCGAACAGAGGAACTGTGCTCCGACAGATAGAGCGGCGTGTAGAGAATGGCCAAGGCGTGAAACCAGACGGATCGGCTGAGTTCCTCGTCTTCATCGGGATTCGCGCTCGTTAGCGATGCCAGATATTTCCGCGACCCTTCCGACAGATTTGCCGTGGTGCCATCGTGACCACCCAAGTGGGCATACATGGTGCCTTGCTTGCCACTCAAGATGCCCTCGGCGGGCGAAGTACGCAGGCGGAGCGGGATGGCTACGACGTTGGGACGGAGCAGATGGTAATCGGGCAAGGCGGAAGTGAAGAATGCGGGGCTGCCTTCCTTCGGGCGTTCGGCAAAACGTCGCACGATTAGGAAGCTCTCTTCGTCCGCACGCTGGGACACTAACTCCGGACGGGGTTCATTCCAGAGCGGCCGGACGCTACTGTAATAGCACCAACGGGTGTCGAGCGGATACAGCGAGTAGCGCTTGAGCCGTGTCTCGTCGAACGTCTCGGCATCCTGAAGCCGCGTCCGTGTCGTCGCTGGATTAAAGCGTCCGGCGTCTTTCGAGAGGCCTGTGCCTAGCGCGGCGAGCGTATCCCAATCGGTTTTCTTATCAAAATACGCCGTCATGCGATCGCTCAGCGTATCTTTGTCATAGGCCATGAGCGCGCCGCGCCGCATCTCCTGCAAGCCGCTGATGGGCTCCTCTTCGGCCAACTCCACCACTGCGGGCCAGGAGGCGTAATCGACTTCGGTGTTGGACGGCCGGAAGGAAAAACGGTTCGCAGCTACAGGTTCAACCTCTTCATACTGCCCGTCGAAATTGTCCGTGTTTTCGAGCGTCTTGAGCAGCGCCGCCCGTTTGTCCGTTCCCCAGAATTCGCGGTATCGGACTGTCAATTGCTCCGAGTCTCCCGTCTTGGCAAAGAGGCCAACATACGTGCCTAGCCTTATACCTTCACGGTTGTACTCGGTCGAGAAAATACTGGGGTCTGGCTTTCCATCGGGCGTGAGCTTGCCCGTCTCCCGGCTGTCGCCATTGAGGCAATCAAGCCAGGCATAGTTGAATTCTTCGCTTAGCCGCTTGCGCACGACGACAAAGGACGGATCGCTTAAATATGAGTAGCTGGAAATGTAGCAAACGATGCCGCGCTTGCTCATCTCTGCAATGCGCCGCTCGGCCAGGCGGAGAAAGCGCACATATAGCTCGTCGAGATTGTATTTACGAATCTTCCATTCCGTGGCCAAGCCTTCTTTGTAAGGCTCGACCAGCCCCTGCTCTTCCTCCGGGCTCACGCCGGCAAACGCATAGTAAGGCGGATTGCCGAGCACCACGAGAATCGTCTTGTCGCGCTTGACGAGTTCTGCGGCGTCCCGCTCCTCCTCCATCTCCGGGAACATGAGCTTCTGCTTCGGTCCCTTGGCTGGATTCCAGCCGGTGAGCGCGTTGGTGAGGTACACTCCTACGCGTTCGTGGAGTTTTTCCGACAGCGGAGCGCCCAGATTCTGCAAAAACAACCCGAGTTGCAGATGTGAAACCACAAATGGCGCGGGTAGAAGCTCGAATCCAAAGACGCGCTCCATTGCCGCCGTCTTAATATCCTCGGCGGTAAGCGCATCCCCGCCATTGGCCTTGAGCGTCGTCTCAATCTGGCGAAGGACTTCGACCAGAAACGCTCCGGTGCCGCAGCACGGGTCGAGCACGAACACGTTCGGGTCCGCGAAGCCATCTACGACCTTCAACTGCTCACGCAGCACCGTATCGATGCGGGCAACCATGTAGCGCACCACGTCCGGCGGCGTGAACCATACGCCCAGACGCTTGCGCAGCTCGGGATCGTAAGCCGCAAGAAACGGCTCGTAGAAATACTGGACCGCGTGATGCTCCTCAAAATTGGAAAAGAACGCGTCCCGCTCCACGCGGTTAAGCGCCGTCTGCGTCCAGTTGAGCACTTCCTCCAGCCCGAGAGACTGTAGCTTCGTCGGTGTGGCGAGCTGCTCGAAGAGGGTTTTTATCATGGGCACGTGCAGCGACCATGCCGCCTCGTGCCAGTTGAACTTCTCCTTCGCTCCGGTGCTTGTGCGTTTGCACCACAGCACCCAAGCAGAGAAAACGCCGTAGAACAAGGTCTGCACCAGCGATGATCGGAAGAAATGCTCGCCGTCCTCGCCCGTGAATTTGAGGCCGAGCGCCTCCTCCAGCGCCGTGCGCAGCGCCGCCAGACCCGGCAGATTCGCCTGCGCCTCGATTCGCGCCTTGGCGTCGCGCGCATAGGACGCCAGAAACCACGCCACTTCCTTGGGTGCGGTAAGCGGTGCCGCCTGCAGCAGCACGCGCGTCAAATACTCGTTGAACGATTCTCCGATGGCTTCCGTCAGCTTCCGGGGATTTTCCACGGCCTTCCAGAATGCTTTTTCCGAAGCCGCAATCGTGAAGGCTTCGAGCTGTGTCGCCTGGCCGTTGACCCTGGCCACAATGACCCACTGCCGAAGGTTGGTGACGACCACCAGCCCGTACTTGTCCAGGTATTTTGCGACCTGCTTGCTACCGGCGACAGTCTGGACATCCTCATCGGGCGCTTTGATTTCGAGGACGCCGCGCGAGGGAATCATTCCTTCCGCGAGCGGATCGTCTGCCTTGGATTTCTGGTCGGCGGTGATGAGCGCGCCGTCAGGCAGGCCCGCGCCAATGCTGTGCGGGTGAATAATGCAGCGAACGTTCGGTTTGAGCTTTTTGCCGATGAAATTCAGAAGATTTGAGAGGTAAGGATAATAGGACGTTTCCTTTACGCCGACGCCGCTTATGTGGGTGTCGCGCAAGTCCGTGAAAAAGCTCTCGATATGGACTTTGTCGGGCAATGCTCAATTATCGCCCAGACGAGACGGCCACGGTAATTGCACATCGTGAAAATGACGCTCGGCGGTTAACTGCACAGTCGCAATTACAATCTCGTAGCGTCCCACCTGAAGGGAAGTTGCGAAACTACGCTTGTTTCGGATAACCACCTCTTTTCATGGTGTCCTGACAGGACACCGAGTGGAAGATTTTTCCACGTTTTCGACCCCTTCCTCGACCTACCTTCACATCCAGCACGTTGAACCCGAGAGTGGCTACTCGACGGCAAACCACCAAAGGAGAACCCTGTGGAGAGCATTCGTCCGTCGAACCGGCGCCCTTTCTTCCGTTGGGCGCGCAGCCGCCCCCTCACCCGTCTTGCCGTCCCGCTGTTCCTGCTGTCCGCCCTGCCGGTCTACGCGCAGAGCACCGGCAGCGACCCGTGGGACAACGCAGTCACCGTCCTCAAAACCGCTTTTACCGGCACGATTGCGACCGGGCTGTCGCTGGTCGCAATCGTCGTCGGTGGGCTGATGTTCGCCTATGGCGAAGGCCAGTCCAAGAAGACCATCGCCGGGATCGTCTTCGGCGTGGGTATGGCAATCGGCGCAGTCAACTTCATGGCTTGGCTCTTTCCGGGCTAGAGAGGAGGTGATCCATGTCTAAGCCAGCGGACGCGAGGGTGAGTTCGGTGTTCAAGGCCATGAACCGTCCGCTGACTGTCCTCGGAGCGGAGCGGCGGCTGTTCTTCGTCGCTCTGATCTCCGGGGGCGCGATCTTCTCTCTCCTCCATTCATTGCTGGGTGGAATAGGCCTGTTCATCGTGGGCGTCATCATCGCCCGCATCGCGACGAAGCACGACGTCGAGATTCTGCGCGTGCTGTTCAATTCCACGAAATTCCGCAGACGCTACGATCCCATGAAGGCGGACGACACAGAAATACGGATGGCGAGAAACAATGGTCAGGGTTGAGCACATCACGAAGGAGTGGAAAGAGGCGGGTTCATTGCCGGCCCAGCTCAACCTGTACGGATTCTGGGATGAACACGCCTTTCTCACCAAATCCGGCGACCTGGGCGTTGCCCTGAAGATCGGCGGGATTGATTGCGAGAGCCTGGACCACGCGGGCAGAGATTATGCAGTCAAGCGGCTGGAGGCCGCCCTGCGCTCGCTCGACGATAAGAGCCGTCTGTATCAGATTCTCTTCAAGCGCAACCGGCCAGCGATCCCGCGCGCCGAGTATGCGAACCCTCTGGTCCGCGCCGCTCAAGAGCAGCGTAGCGCGTTCCTGGCATCGAAGGCTGACCGGCTCTATTCCATCGAAATCTTCTGGATCGTCATGGTGGATGGCAGTTACCAGAAGACCGGTCTGCTGCACGCGCTGTCGCAGTTGCCGAAGCAACCGTGCTCGTCGCTCCGCGACTTGCGTGCTCTCTTCTCCAGTAGCAAGGAACGCACGCTGATCTACGAGCAGATCGAACGCGACCGGGTAGGGTTGCAGCAGAAAGTAAACAGTTTGAGTGGGCAGCTTAGCGACCTGATGACGGTCGAGCTGCTAGGGGCGGAAGAGACGTTCCGCATACTGCACCGTCTCGTCAATTTCCGCCCCTCGAAGTTTGAGAGTGCGCGCCTGCGCAGCACACTCCACCTTGACCAGCAGCTCTGCGATTCGGAACTGGAGGCCCATCGCGGCTACCTGCGCATGGATGACGACTATCTCCGCATCCTCACGCTGAAAGAGCTGCCATCCGAGACGCGGCCATTGCTCTTGCAGGGCCTCTTTGACATCCCCGCCAACTTCCACGTCGTCACCGAGTGGCATCCGGTAGACAACGCACGGGCGCGGAAAGAGATTGCGTCACGCCGCCGGCATTACCACAACTCGAAGACCAGCTTCGTCTCGAACCTGCAGGACCGGGAGAACACCGGCAATCAGGACGACTTGGTCGATGACTCGAAGGCCGCCGCGGTCGCCGAGCTTGGCAACGCGCTCACCGCCATCGGCATGGAGGGCAAGCACTTCGGCGAGTTCACGCTGACCGTCGCGGTCTATGACGAGGACCGCATGAAAGTGGAGCACGCGGTCGCCGAGTTTCAAAAACTGCTCACGCAGCATGACGGCCTGCTCTACGAGGAACGCTACAACCTGTTGAATGCGTTCTTTGCGACGGTCCCCGGCAACAGGCAGTTCAACCTCCGCAAACAGTGGGCACTCAACTCGAACTACGCCGATCTCTCGTTCCTGTTCACCGTGGACGTGGGAGCGCAGTGGAACCCGCACCTGGAGCGGGAATATCTCGCAGTCCTTGAATCGACGCACGGCACGCCGTTCTTCCTGAACCTGCACAGCGGAGATGTGGCGCATGGACTGATGCTCGGTGCAACCGGCGCCGGCAAGAGTTTTTGCACTGGCTTCCTGCTTCAGTCGGTCCAGAAGTACGATCCGCTGACCTTCATCTTCGACCTCGGCGGCAGCTACGAAACCGTGACGCGGGCCTTCGGCGGCACTTATCTGAATGTCGGGATGAAAAGTCCCGGTTTCACTATCAATCCATTTTCCCTGGCAGCCACAGACGAGAATCAGAACTTCCTGTTTCTGTTCCTGCGCGTGCTGATTGAGTCCGGCGGACGGTATGAGCTGACACCCGAGGATGAGAAAGCGCTGTTTACCGCTATCGAGCGGGTTTACAAATTGCCCGCCGAGATACGGACGCTGACCAATTTCGCGTCCATCCTCGGTCCTCTCGGCGAGCGCCTGCACCGCTGGACCCAAGCCGGGCAGTTCGGCCATCTCTTCGATAACGTATCCAACACGCTCACGTTCTCGCGGTTCCAGACCTTCAACTTCGATGGCTGGAGCGATTACCCGGATGTGCTGGAGCCACTGCTGTTTTACGTGTTGCAGCGGGCATCGTCGGAGATCGAGAAACGCGCAAATACCGCGACCTTCAAGCTGTTTGTCATCGACGAGGCGTGGATCTTTCTCAAGAACGCGACCATCCGCGACTGGATCTTGAAGGCCGAGAAGACGTGGAGGAAAAAGAACGCGGCCATGCTGCTGGCCACGCAGTCAGTCGTGGAACTGGCTGCGTCGGACATGCTGCACATTGTCAACGAGTCGTGCCCGACCAAAATCTTCCTCGCCAATCCCAACATCGACCGCAAGCTCTATGCCGATGTCTTTCAGCTCAACGACACGCAGCTTGAGCTGCTGGAATCGCTGGTGCCCAAGCGCGAGCTGCTGCTGATCCAGCCACGCGGCACGAAAAAGCTGGTCCTTGAAGTGGATGCGCTCGGCTACTGGATGGCGACCAACAATGCCCGCGACAACCTGCGCAAGCAGGACTATTTCGCCCGCTTCGGCCCGGAGCAGGGACTTCTGCGCCTGGCCGAAGACTATCCCAATCCTCTCAACCGCTAAAGGAGAACCATGCGCCCATCACCCATCATCCCCTTGCTGCTCGGCCTGGCCGCAACCGTGGCCCACGGCCAGCAGACCGCCCGCATCGTCCACTACCATGCGAACGACATTGTCAGCATTCGCGCGAGGATGCACTACACCACGCTGATCGAGCTGCCATCGACCGAAAAGATTCTGGAGGTCGCCACCGGCGACAAGGACTTCTGGATCATCGACACGGTGGGTAATTACTGCTTTCTGCATCCCGCCCAGGCGGGTATTCAGTCCGATCTCGACCTCATCACGGACAAAGGCAATGTTTATTCATTTGCCCTCAAAGACGACGAAACCGATGCGCCCGACTTGAAAGTGGTCATCGAGCCCAGCGATCCGTCCTCGCTCGCCGCGGCTAACGGCGTCGATCGGCTGGTGTCGGCGAGTGCGGTCGTCGCGGCGCGCGCCCAGGCGCAGGCGGCCCAGACCCGCGCCGCCAATGCCGTCGAACAGTTCCGCTCCGAATATCCAGTGAAGGCGCTGGTCTTCGACTACAGCTTCCACAACAAAGAGCCTTTCGATGTCTCGGCAATCAACCACGACGGCAAGTTCACCAACATCAAGACCACGG
>JBAUZR010000040.1:0-1708 GCA_049585375.1 Acidobacteriaceae bacterium | reverse complement strand
GAGCAGCACGGAAACTTCCCCGCGCAGCCTGGCAGCCGCGGCAGCGCTCACAACGAAGCCGTTCAGGGTCCGGAGCCGCAGACGACGGCCAAATCTGGCGTGGATCGTGGGTTCGATCAGGATCATGGTCAAGTGCGTCCAGCCGTTTGCCTTCCACGGCTGCCGCACAAAACAACACAGGAGGGCGCTCGACCCTCCTGTTCGATGGTATCAATTCCCGGCGGACCGGACGGCGCGAGCGGCGTCCGGCATTTCCTACTGGGGCGGCGAAAGGTGGACTTCCTCTCCTTCTTCCATGCCCAGAGGCAGCTCTTCCTGACGGGCGCGTCCGAAGCCTTCATAGGCGCGGATGATGCGCTGCACCAGGTGATGGCGGACGACGTCGCCATCCTCGAAGTGGACGAAGCGGATACCGTCGACGCCATTGAGGACGTTCATGGCTTCGACCAGACCGGATTTGCGCGGATTGGGGAGATCGATCTGGGTAATGTCGCCTGTAATGACGGCTTTGGCGTTGTGGCCCATGCGAGTGAGGAACATCTTCATCTGCTCGCTGGTGGTGTTCTGGGCCTCGTCCATGATGATGAAGGCATCGTTGAGGGTGCGGCCGCGCATGAAGGCGAGCGGCGCCACCTCGATCACATTACGCTCCAGCATCTTGTCGACGCGTTCCGGTTCGAGCAGGTCGTAAAGAGCGTCGTAGAGAGGACGAAGGTAAGGATCGACCTTCTCCTGAAGCGAGCCGGGAAGAAAGCCGAGGCGCTCGCCGGCTTCGACAGCGGGGCGAACCAGGACGATGCGGCTGATCTTCTTGGCCAGCAGCGCAGCCGCGGCCATGGCAACGGCCAGATAAGTTTTGCCGGTGCCCGCGGGACCGATGCCGAAGACCATGTCTTCCTGCTCGATGGCCTCCACGTAGCGTCTCTGGTTGAGCGAGCGGGGCTGCACCATACGCTTGATGCCGGCGGAGCGCTGTTTTCCGCTTTCGGCGAGGTTGCGCAGCGAGACGGTTGGGTCGGCCGTGACGAGGCGGAGCATGCCGTTGAGCTCTCCGTTCTGGAGCAGGATTCCCTGGCGTCGCAGCGCCTCGTAATCCTGGAAGATCCGCTCGACGCGGGCAATGGATTCGTCGGAGCCTTCGACGAGAACCGCATCGGATTGCAGGTCGATGCGGGCATGGAGGGTTGACTCCATCAGTCTGAGATTTTCGTCGCGGGTCCCGAACAGGGGCTCAAGATTGGGTGTGATCTCGAGATGTTTTCTCATCAGGCGAGGAAGAGACCTCCGCGCGTGGAGGAGCGATCGCCACGCAGGTAGAAAGTTTTGAGGGGGAAAGGCGCGGATTGCCGCGAGGTGGCCACCACACACATTGGATGCCGGAGGCGGGGCCGAAGAACCGGGTTGGCAATGGGCGCCAAGGGTTAAAGTTGCCGTCAGACTAGCCCTGGATGATTGAGTCGTCAATGGTCACCAGGTGAATATTTCGGGACGCTGACCCGGAAGAGTACCGACTCGCGCAGGCGCCAGGTTACGGGTTGCAGGTTACAGGGCTCCGATGAGTGGTGGACGGCAGGGGATACCCCCTTGGAGGGCAGACTTCGCAAGTCCCTGATTCCGCGAGGGCTGGAGGCTAATGCCTCTAGGGTTTGCGCGTGAATGGCCACGCTGCTGCTCGCGCAGCCAGGGATCTCATGAGAGGTCCTCCGCT
>JBAUZR010000039.1:0-9538 GCA_049585375.1 Acidobacteriaceae bacterium | reverse complement strand
GGTGTAGGCCACGCCGAAGAGCAGGTTGTTGGTCATGCGGCGTTTGAGATTGACCTGCATGGCGTTGTAATTCGAACTGCCGCGGTCGGAGGACTCGATGATCGAGGCAAAGCCCTTGTAGGGGCGGAGAGCATCGGGTGCGGTGGCGGATGGATTGGCCTGAATGGTGCCGGGCTGAAGTTCGTTGATGTTTTCCAGCTGCTGGAGGTGGATGCCGCGACGGCCGACATAAGAGATCGTCATCGTGGCGAGTTTCGGGATGTCCTGTTCGACGCTGGCGCTCCAGGCCCAGGCTTCCGGACTGGGGAGGTTGTAGGCCTGAGAGGAGAGCTGCAGGGGGTAGAGGCTGGCTCCGACACCGCCGGGGTTATCGACATGGCCGTTGGTGACGGATTCGGCTGCCTGGAATGGTGGATTGCCACCGAGCTGGATGTCGTCATTGACGCCGAGGCGCTGGACGAAGCGGCCGGCTCCGAGGCGGACCACAGTGGTAGGGGTGACCTGCTGGGAAATGCCGACGCGCGGCTGGATGTCGCTCCAGACGGTGGGTGAGTAACTCTTGCTGTAGCCGTGGAAGAGGTCGTTGTATTGACCGCCGAGGACGGAGGCGGGGACGTGCCCCCGGGCGGCGCTGGGGAAGCCGCTGCCGGGAATGACGACGCCGTCGTAAGGATTGCCGCCGGATTCAGTGCCGGTGGTGGGATTTACCGTCGGAGCGGCTCCGGGGTCGTAGTTTTCGGGGTTAAACATCGACTGGTTGCCCCACAGCGCATAGTAGGGCTGAAAGATGCTGTAGCGCACGCCGTACTCAAGAACGGTGTGGGGGGTAGCGTGCCAGGTGTCCTGGGCAAAGAACTCCGCTGAATTGGCGCGGAAGAGCGTGTAGGACTTCTGGCCAATCTCGCCGTAGGAGTCGAAGAGGCCGAGAGCCGCATTGGCGGCGCCGAAGCCCGTGGTTGGCTGGCTGTTGTGGAGAGCAGTGAAGATAAATTGGCCGTTCTGGTTGTCGGTAGCGCCGGGGGTCGTACTGCTGACATCAATCTGATCAAAGTCGTTTTCGCCGGAGTACTCCCAAAGGCCGCCGAAGATGAGGGTGTGGCCGCCGATGACCCTGGTGAGGTTGTCGGCAATGGTGGTGACGATGCCGCCGGAGTGGGAGGGATAGGGTCCGCCGTCAAGGATGGTGAACGGAGCCTGGAGCTCGATGGTGGGAATCTTATTGGGGATCAGCTTCTGTGCGGCTGGAAACAGATAGGGGAAGTTGATCCCGTACAAGGATCGATTGTAGAGGCCGCTGGATTCGTCGTAACTGATGGTGACGTGGTCGGTGGATCCGGAGACAGTGAGGTCATTGACGGTTTTGGGATTGATCGTCCACGTGTAGTGGAGAACACCGACTTCGTCGGGCCAGTTCCAGACCTGGGGCGTGCGGTTAAAGTTGCCGGAAAAGGGACTGTCCTGGTAGTAGGTGTAGTGCAGGAAGGAGAAACGGAACTGCTGGTTGGGCGTCGGCAGGTAGTCGATGGTGACTGTATCTTTGCGCTGGTTTTGCGGATAGGGCGCTGAATCCTCCCAGTTATAGGCAGCGCCGGTCTGGTTGGGGGCCGGGAAGGCGTTGAGCAGGGCCAGACCATTCGGACTTAGTCCGGTAGTAATGACGTTATTAGGATAGGGCGTGCCCGTAGACGGGTTCACGATATGGATGGGAGCCGAGAAGATGTTCGGGCCGAGCAGTTCGCTGAAGTTGCCGGTGCGCATCAGGGCAGTGGGCACAACGCCGGTCTGTGTGGGGGTTTGGCGGTAGCGGAGATACTCCTGCGCGGCCAGGAAAAACAGTTTGTTGCGGTAATCCTGCCAGACATGGGGGATGGCGACCGGACCATCCAGGACCCATCCAAACTGATTGAAGCGGAAGGGTGTGGGATGTTCGGCAGTGGTGGGGTCCGTGGACTGCTTGCGAATCCAGGTATTGGCGTCGAAGAAAGAGTTTCGCAGGTACTCGTAAGCGGAGCCGTGAAAGTCCTGGGTACCAAAGCGCGGGACCTGGGCGAGGATACCGCCGGAGGTACCACCGTACTCGGCGGGATAAGTGGTGGAAAGGATCTGCATCTGGGAGACGGTGTCGACGTCGGCAACGCCGGTGGTTGTACCGTTGCCACGGGTACGGATCATGGGTGCGCCGTCGAGGGTAACGGCGATGGAGTCATTGCGGGCGCCGCTGATCTGCGGGCCGCTGAAGTCGGGAGTGAAATTGAATGAGGTAAGCGGCGCGTTGCGGGTGACGCCCGGCTCGAGTTGGGAGAGATAAATAGGATTGCGCCCATTGAGAGCGATGGATTTGACCTGCTGGTTGGTGACCAGCTGGCCGACCGAAGCCGACTGGGTCTGCAGCACGTTGGCGTTGGCCTGCACCGTGATGGTGGTGCTGGCATTGCCGGGATGCAGGGTGAAATTGACCTGGCGGCCAATGTTGGGATCGACGATGACGTTGTTCTGGGTCAGCGGTTGAAAGCCGGGGGCCGAAGCGCTGACGTTGTAAGTGCTGGGCGGTATATCGGTGATGGTGTAGCCGCCGTGCGCATCGGCCGTGGCAGAGGATAGCTGCCCGGTGGCCTGATTGCGTATGGTGATTTTGGCATTCGGGATCACGGCACCCGAAGGGTCGGCCACGGTTCCGGCGATGGAGGAGCTGGTGGTTTGTGCGAAGAGAGGGTTGATGAACCCGATCGCGCATGAGATGCACAGAGACAATGCGCATCCGGTAAGCAAGCCGCGCCGCGCTGCGAAGCGCACGCCGACTCTCAGCCCGCAACCGCGGACTGCGGAAAGACAAGAGCGTAAACAGGACACCTGGGCACTCCTGAACTTGATTTCCGGGGAAGGGGCTTCGAGTCGATGATTCCGCTATCTATTTACTAGTTGGTTAATAGACGCTCAATAGTAATGCTGCGGTTGCCTACTATTGCCATGGCAAGGAATCGGAATCACGGCGAACTCTTATCCCGAACCGGCTTCCGCGCGGGGAAGCCGGCGCCTCGGACGATCGCGGTTGGCTAGGGTGCGGATTGGCTGAGGGACGGCGGGGCGTCCTGCGGGGCGGCCCCCCAGGTACGATTGGGAGCGGACCCGAGGTTGAAGTGCAGTTTGCCGCCGGCTGCGATATCGCGGAAGGAGATCCAATCGCGATTGTGGGCCGTACCGTTGAGCTGAACGCTCTGGATATAGGGATTCGCTTCCGGGTTGTTTCCGGCCTCGATGGTGAAGTCCTTTCCTGAATAGGGGGCGTGCAAACGGACGACGATCTTCGGAAAGACGGGGCTCACCAGCTCATAAGCAAGACTGGCAGGATCGACGGTGTAGAGACCCATCATGCTGAAGACCGCCCACGATGACATCGCGCCACAGTCGTCGTTGCCGGGGATTCCGTTGGGATCGCTGGTGTAATTTTCCTTGAGCACCCGCCGGACCACTCGCTGGGACTGCCAGGGCTCGCCCGAGAAGTTGAACTCGAAGGGCGCCTCGAGGTCGGTCTCGTTATAGGGGTTGTAGTACTGGCCGTACCAGCCTGGCTTCGGGTAACTAAAGAACTGGGTGAGGCGCTGGTTGAAGGTGTCACGGCCGACCGCCTGCACCACCCAGGCCAGATCGGAGGGCACGAACCACTGATAGTGCCAACCGGAGCCTTCAATGAATCCATGCTCTTCCTGGCTCGGATCGAAATTGGGAACCCACTGGCCATCGGCGTTGCGCGGCCGGAAGAAGTGATCCTGGGGGTTGAAGACGTTACGGACATCGAGGGCTCGCTGGTAGAGCGTCTTCGCATCCGCGGTTTTGCCTAAGCCCTTCGCCAGATCGTAGAGGGACGCATAAGCAACGGCATCCTCCTGCATCTGGGAGACCGAACCGTACTGAATCTTATCGTTCGGGACGTAATGGATCTGATTGATCCATTGGATTCCGGCCTCACCGGTGTAGGGTTTGCCTGGCGGCGGCGCCTGGGTTGCGTCCAGCATCATGCCTTTCCATGCGGCATCCATATCGAATCCGTGAATGCCGTCCAGCCAGGCTGTGGCCAGCACGACGCTGAGAGGGCTGCCCGCCATGACATTGGTGTAGCGATTCACCTGGGGCCAGCGGCCCACCCAGCCTCCCTGCTGGAACATGAGCACGACGGATTGAGCTATATCCTGCATGCGCTGCGGATCGATCATAGCGACCAGCGGAATCTGGCTTCGATAGATATCCCAACCTGAGTAGTTGTCATACACATTGTGGCCGGCAGTTACATGATGGATGCGGTCATCGAAGCCGAGATAGCGACCGTCCGCATCGTTGTACAGGCTGGGCATGATGAGGCTGTGATAGAGAGCCGTATAGAAGACCGTGCGGTCGGTTGAGCTTCCGCCGGAGACATCGATCACGCGGAGTGCCTTGTTCCATGCGTCCTCTGCCTGGTGGCGGATGGTGGAGAAACTTTTACCTTCCGATTCCGCTTTGAGGTTGCTCTTGGCCCCGGCCAGATCGACGTAGGAAATCCCGATTCTGGCGGTGATCGTCCGGGATTGCGCGGACGTGGGCCAGGTGGCGTACGCTCCGATCCACTGATCATGACTGTCCTGGGTTGCCGAGCGGTTGCTCGCGCTGACGGCACCCGGGCCTCCATAGGGCGCGCCGCTCCAGGTTCCGTAGGCGCCAAATGGATGGCTAAAGGTCATATCGAAGTAGACCTTATAAGTCTGGTTAGTGCCGCAGAACGCCTGATTCTCGACATAGCCTTCGATCTCATCATTCCCGACCAGGCGAATGGTGGCTGCCATGGTGTGATTGAGTGTGTGGCTGATGGGCACAAGGATGTTGGCAGGCTGTCCGGCGGGAAACGTGAACTGGGCGATACCGGTGCGGTCGGTGGCACTGAGTTCGGCAGTGACATTCCAGCGCGCGAGGCGAACGCGATAGTATCCGGGCGAGGCGGCTTCGTCACTGTGCGCATAGGGCGACTGGAAATCGATTACCTGCGTCTTCACCGGTCCCGTGGTTGCGGTGAAAAAGACCTCGCCATCATTGGGGCATCCAACGCCGCTCATGTGGGTCATGCTGAAGCCGTGAATGTCAGGTTGCGCGTAGTGATAGCCGAAGCCTTTGTCTTCGGTATCCGGGCTGAGCTGTACCATTCCGAAGGGGAGGGTGGGACCTGGAAACAGGTTGATAGTGTCGCCGGGCCCGGTTCCGGTGCCGATGATCGGATTCACGCTGCTCACCGGCGACATGGCTGCGCTGGTTTGGGCGAACGCCCCGGAGATGACGAGCGACAAAACGACGCACGCGGCGAGGCGTGCACTGGAACGAGGCAGGATCGCTGGGCCGATGACTTCGGCCGAGCGGACGGATCGGAAAGCAGAAAGAACGCGAACGAGGCGCAACATTGCCAACTCCTGGTTATGCGGTTGAATGAATTGGGATACCTGAACCCTGAAGGTGGGATGCGGCAGGAGCCATCGCGGTGCACCCAATCGGCTCCGCTTGCCAAAGCGAGGGAAAATGTCCGTGAAGATCGAGCACAAACAAGAATGCCGGAAGGGCTGCTGCCCTGGTGTGTCAACACCACTGGCATCGTGTGTGATCTCACAGGTCTTTCTGCATTTGCTTGCACAGCGCTTCATTGCCGTCGACGCCTGCCTCCGGCATGGTGACAATACCTGGAGGCAGTTTCCTCATGGGGACAGACTATCCTGGAGCGTTCCCGCGGGATGGTGAGGGGCGGGTGCGGTCCGTCACGCCTGGGTTTCCTGATGTGATGCGCGGGCTTTCTGCCATTCGTCGGTCATCGACTGCCCACTGAGGCAGGGTGATTTTCCGCAACGGGGAATGATCATCTCCCGGCTTACTCTCCTCCGCCTCGTCCCGTCAGCGATCGCATAATCTGAGCTTCGCGCTCACGGTATGGTTTGCCGTCCGGATGAAAAAGATCGTGGAACCAGACCGGTGGCTGCTCCAGCACGTAGGGACGCTGCCACGAGTCCCAGGGAAGGTAGGTCTGGGTTTTGCCCGCAACCAGTCCCCAATTGATCGCCCCCACATCATCCTTCCTGGCAACCGGCAAAATTGTATCGATGAGGCTACCTACGCCGCGCGCCATGTACTCGGTGCAAATGATGGGCCGATGATACTGCTGTAACTCCTTCACCCGTTGTTCGAAATCTTCGGGCCAGCCGTAATTATGGAAGGTGATAATGTCCGAGTTATCGATCTGGATCTTCGCCATCGGCGGCAGCGATGCAAACGAGGACCAGTCTCCGTGCCATATCCCGCTCGTGAGAGGCTGGGCAGGATGAACGGAGCGAGCCCAGGCAAACACCTGGGGCAGTAACTTCTCGATAATTTGGTTCTTGTTCCTGAGTTCCTCCTTTCCATAAGAACTTTCGTTGTCATTGTCAGGCTCATTCCAGACGTCCCAGGCGAGTACGCGCGGATCCGAGGCGAACGCCCCAACAACGCCGCGAACATAGTCGCGTAACTCCGGGTAGTCAGCCGAGTCGGCCAGTTCGACGGCACCGGGGCTCTGCACCCATCCGGAATTGTGCACTCCCGGAATGGGCGGGCGCTGGGGTCCGAGCTTCGGATCGGGGTCCCAGCAGGAATCAAAAAGAACGAGGATCGGGCGTATATGGTGCTTTGCGCAGATCGCCAGGAAGGTGTCAATTCTGCGCCGGAATCCATCCGGATCCTGCTTCCATAACTGATCCTGGAGGAAGACACGAACCGTATTCATCCCGATCCCCTGAGCCCAGCCCAACTCACGGTCAATCTGCTCGGGATCGAATGGTGCAGCCTGCCACATCTCCAGCTGGTTGATGGCATTGTCGGGAATGTAATTCGCCCCCACCAGCCACGGTTGGGCTGCGTACCATTCGTTGGCTCTTGCCTGCGTCCACGGCTGCAGTTGTCCATGCGCTCCAGGAGCCGCTGTTGCCAGTACAAGCAAAAACAGGATCCTGATGCCAATCCTTTGTCTGACTTCTTTCATAAACCAGTTCCTCTCCATGCTTATCAATATCAATCCCTGCTGCGCTTTTGTTTTGCGCGGGTCGCAGGTGCGGCGAACTTTTGCGCGACCGTTCATTGAAAAACCCGATGGCGCCCGGTTCAGCGGCGAGCTGGTGGCAGAAAATGGCGCTGGCCGGCTTGCGAAAACCTCGGGGTTATCTTGACACCCCCATGTACCGATCAGTACATTTTTCTCTGTTTGTTAATAAAGGGGTAAACGGTTACAGTCGTGCCGCGAGGATAGGCAGGCCCAGCTGGAAATTCAACCGCCCCGTTCTCGGAAGTTCATTTCGGAGTGCTCAGGATGAGATTCTCTTCGCCGTCCCGCCAGTCGCATTTTTTCGTTTTCCTGATTCGCCGTTTGCTCGTAGCGTTGCTCGCAGTCCTTTTCATCCCTCTGGTCGCATCGGCCCAGACGGCCACGAGTACGATCTTCGGAACAGTGACCGATCCGACTGGCGCGGTCATCCCGAAGGCGCAGATCACGGCTCGCAACACGGCCACCGGTGTGGCCTACCCGACCACCAGCAACGGCGAGGGAGGCTACCGGATTACGCAGCTCCCGCCAGGAATGTATACGCTGGAGGTGAAGAGCACGGGCTTTTCGACTCAACAGACCACGCCATTCACGCTGGTGGTGGGCGAATCTTCGCAACAGAACATCTCCCTGGCGGCCGGCGTCGCCACGCAAACGGTTTCAGTGTCCGCCGCATCGGTGCTCCTGAATACGGAGTCCTCCAGCGAAGGCCAGATTATTGAGAACCAGCAGATCGAGCAACTGCCGCTGAATGGGCGCGACTTTATGCAGCTTACTTCGCTCTCCGCCGGAGTGACGCCCACGGTGGCGGGTATCTCATCGCCGGCTTCTCAGTGGACGAACGGCACCACCGCTACGGGGGCGACCGTCAGCGTCGATATCGGCGGGCTGCGCGAAGATGATACGAGCTACCTGAACGACGGCATCGAGACGCGCAATGCCTGGTATGGCGCGGAGGGCCTTCTGCCTTCTGTGGATGACATTCAGGAGTTTCGTGTGGAGCAGGTCGGCTCCTCTGCGGCATTGGGCGACGGAGCTGCATTCATCAATGTTGTGACCCGCTCCGGGACCAATAAGTTCCACGGAACCGCCTACGAATTCCTGCGCAACAATGACTTTGACGCGCGCAACTATTTCGACGTCGGAGCACCTCCTCCGTTCCATCAGAATCAATTCGGCGCCAGCCTGGGCGGCCCGATTGCGAAAAACAAGCTTTTCTTCTTTCTGAATTATGAGGGCTTCCGGCTGATCCAGCCCAGGGACGACTACGAACTGGTACCTACATTGGCGGAGAGGGCGGGAGATTTCTCAGCTCTTTCCAAGCCGCTGGTCGATCCCTATACCGGCGCGCCCTATCCCGGAAATCAGATTCCGACGGGCACGGCCCCCGGGGATCAGAACCCGATCGGCGTGAAGACGCTGGCCTTTTTCCCGCAGCCCTCGGGCAGCTATCTGAACGGTACGGATAACTACTTCGCGGTCGCGGACACGATTAACAACTGGAATCAGGAGACAGGCCGGATCGACTGGAATCCAACGGCGAACAACAGCCTCTTCGTGCGGATGACCCTGCAGAGCCAGGCTACGACGACGGAAGGCTTTACGCCGTATAACACGGACGTGTATCCGTCGGATCCGAGGAATCTCGCCATAGGATGGACCCACACCTTCTCCCCGAACCTGGTGAACACGCTGCACTGGGGCTGGAGCCACACGTCTACCGGCGAAAACCGCGCCGACGGATACGACACGGCTCTGGCAAACCCGCTGGGCCTGAAGAACGAGCAGGATGAGCCGGGCGCCGATGGGCCGCCGTCGATCGGGATCTCGGGGTACGCGAATCCGGGGTCGCCGCAGGGGACGGACATCATGCGGGAAGGGATGATCCAGACGAGCGACAACCTGATGATGCAGCGGGGCAAGCACCAGATATCGGTGGGCGCGGATATTCGTTACGAGCCGACCTACTTCTATGAAGACTGGGCGGCTTCGTCGGTCGGCTTCAACGGCATCTACACGGGCGATCCGATCGCGGACGTGCTGGTCGGCGTTCCCGATTACGCTCAGACGGCGTTCGGCAACCCAACTCTTAACATGCGGCGCTGGTATCAGGGATACTACGTTCAGGACAACTGGCATGCCGGGCCGCGCCTGACCATCAACGCCGGCCTGCGGTGGGATAACCATACGCAACCGTATGACACGGCAAATCATGTGGGAACCTTCGATTTGGCGACCGGTCAGGATCTGACCTATCCGGCAACGAAGGCGCTCGGACTGGGAAGAGCGATGGTTCACGCCGATCGGACCGACTGGGAGCCGCGCATCGGCTTTAACTGGGTTCCCTTCGGGAAGGGAAATACAGATATCAAAGGCGGGGCCGGTATCTATTTCACTCAGGCCAACATGAACCAGTATGAAGTAGAGGTGGACACGACGCAGTATTATCTGGTGGAC
>JBAUZR010000038.1:0-2835 GCA_049585375.1 Acidobacteriaceae bacterium | reverse complement strand
ATTCCCATGTGGGCCACGGCTTCAAGGCACCCTTCTTCGTCGCTCGCAACGATATTGCGGGCGAGTATTTCATCGGCGACCTTGCGTGGACGGGCAACTGGGATATGGAATTCTCCTCCACCAACACCCGCTTCAGCACCCACCAGGACGGCCCTGGCGCGGACGCCAGCCTGTGGTTCAGCGGTGGACCCTCCACGGGTTCCGGCTGGTCCGACTATCCCGCGCAGTACCAGCGGGTGCTGGCACCCGGCGAGTCGGTGATGACGCCCGCCGTCCACATGGGACCGGTGCAGGGCTCCCTCGACAGTGCCGTGCAGGCCATGCACGAGCATGTGCGAAAAACCGTAGAGCCGCCGCGCGATCCAAAACGTGCCTGGCTGATTCAGTATGCTGTCCCCGGAGATCAGGGCTATATCGCAAAGTTTGCCGGCGATGTAGCAGGCATGAACGAGAAAAATATCCTGCAGCAGATCGACCTCGCCCATACCCTCGGCGCTGAACTGTTTATTGTTGATGCCGGTTGGTGGGATATCTACGGAGACTGGACGCCTTCCTCCACTCGGTTTCCCCACGGCCTGCGCCCCATCGCCGACTACATCCACAGCAAAGGAATGCTCTTTGGCCTCTACAACGAAGTCCAGGGCGGCCGCGGCGACTGGACTCACAGCAAGATGTATAAGGATCGTCCCGACTGGTTCATTCCGCCCTATGCCCTCATCGATATGACCAATCCCGACGCGGTGTCCTTCATGCACGATCAGATCCGCGCCATGGTCAAAGACGACAAGATCGACCTCTTCCGGCTCGACTACAATCCTGGATTCGATTATGGGATGAGCCATCATATGCGGCAGGGTCTGGAGGAGAATGACGTCTGGCGTTATGAGCAGGCGACCTATCAGCTCTTTGAGCAGGTGAAGAAGGAGTTCCCCGAGCTGATCCTGCAACAAGCCGCTGCCGGCGGTGGCCGCAATGATCTCGGCTTCGTCAGCCGCTTCGATGAGCAGTACACCACCGATGGTCTCGATATGCCGGAGGTACTGCAGAATCTCAGCGGCCAGACCCTCAATCTGCCCATTGAAATGTTCGCCACTGCCTTCGGGATTCCTGCGCATTCATCGAACCGCGGTCATCTGGACACCCATCTTCGCGTCACGTTCAGTCTCGGCACGCCCTGGCTGGCGCCGGTCGCACCATCGCTGCAGGACATCAGCCCGGAGATTCTGGATCGGTACCGACACTACGTCGCGATCTACAAGAACTTCATCCGGCCGTTGTTGCCGACTTGTCTCGTCTTTCATCATGCCCCCGTCGATGCCGATCGCGGAGTCGACGAGAGTCCCTGGTTTGCCATGGAATTCGACTCCCCGGACCGCAGCAAAGGATGGGCCACACTGGTAAAGCTGTACAGTGGTCCGGATTGGTATGTCTTCAAACCGCGAGGGCTGGACCCCGAACGGAACTATAAGGTTACGCTCGACAGTCAGAACGCCAGCGTCGTTATGAGCGGCCTCGAGCTCTCGACCCGTGGCCTGCCCGTGCGTCTGGAAGCCGTGGAGGATTCGGAGTTGCTGCTCTTTGAACAGACGGATGCACATCCACAAACACAAGCCAGGATCGCACCCGGAAAGGGCGGGGAAGGAAGCGGGCAATGACGGAGGAGAAAACACGCTCGGCGCCGAGCGGTAGCGTTCATGCGGTGACCCGCGAGCAGATTGAAACCTGGTTTCGGGAGCTTTCCAACTGGGGGCGCTGGGGCCCGGACGATGAGCTGGGCGCTCTGAACCTTATCACTCCGCAGAAGCGAATCGCAGCCGCCTCGCTGGTCCGCGAGGGCGCCTCTGTCTCGCTTGCGCGCGACGCGATCAAGCAGCGTATGGGCGTCTCAGCCCCCTTCGAACACACCATGGTGAGCTGGGGCGCAACCCAGGGCGCGGAGGGTGCCTCGGATATCTTCTCCGTGCAGTTTCACGGTTACACGCAAACCCACCTGGACGCCCTCTGCCACATCTTCCATGAGGGCGCCATGTTCAATGGTGTTCCTCAGCAGTCCGTTTCCGAGGCGGGAGCTGAGCGCATGTCGGTGGTGGCCATGAAAGACGGCATCGTCACCCGCGGCGTCCTGATGGATATGCCTCCCGTCTTCGATCGCCCGTATCTGCTTCCGGATGATGCCATCGGTCCGCAGCATCTCGATGCCTGCCTCGAGAGATCGGGAGTGCGCCCCGCCAGCGGCGATGCGTTGATCCTTCGCACCGGTCGCTGGGCCCGCGAAGCAGCTGAGGGCCCCTGGGATATCGAAGCCGGTTCCGCAGGCCTGCATGCCTCGTGCCTTCCCTGGCTCAAAGCGCACGACATCGCCGTGCTGGTGACCGACCTCGCCGCCGATCTCCTGCCTTCTCGCGTCGCAGGCGTCCGCATGCCGATTCACCTGGTCACGATCGGCGCTTTGGGCGTGCCCATCATCGACAACTGCGATCTCGAGCCGCTCAGTCGGTACGCGGATACCCATCGCCGCCGCGAGTTTCTGTTCTTCGCCAGCCCTCTGGCCGTCCCCGGCGGTACGGGGTCGCCGATCAATCCCGTCGCGATGTTCTGAAGCGCGGATTCGCTAAGGCCGCTGCAGCACGCTGCTCATCATGCGCTCGACCGCTCGAGCCTGCAGTTCGGGCTGGTCGCCGGTTGGAGCCGGCACATGCTCGAAATGCTTCTGGCGATCGGAGCCCCGCACCAGCATCGCCCAGGGATGGTCCACCCCGTCCTGCACGACTTCCGGCGTGATGTAGCGCACTGCAATGCCGATGCGCGGCTTGTCTGAAGTATTCACCTTCGAGC
>JBAUZR010000037.1:0-4718 GCA_049585375.1 Acidobacteriaceae bacterium | reverse complement strand
ATGCACGGCGGCGGAAGTCTGTTCCAGCGAGCGCCCTTTGGTTTCAGGAACCGCGAAGAAGACGAAGACCGCGCCGGCAAAACAGATGCCCGCATAGATCAGGAAAGCTCCGGAAGTCCCCAGCACGTGATTCAGCATGGGGAAGCTATAAGTGAGCAGAAAGGAGGCGACCCACAGAGCGGCGACTGAAACGGAAACTGCCGAGGCCCGGATCCGGTTAGGGAAGATTTCGGCGATCAGAACCCAGGTGACCGGAGCCAGAGACATCGCATAGCAGGCGATCGCGCACAGCGTCAGCACCAGGACGGCAATGCCATGCAGGTGGATACGATAGGCGATCGCAGCAGCCAGATGGGAGAGTCCGATGGCGAGACACCCGAAGATCATCAGCGGGCGCCGCCCGAAACTGTCCACCAGCAGCATCGCAACAAGAGTGAAGACGAGGTTGATGGCGCCGGTGATAACGATATTGAGCATGATGTCGTTCAGCCCATACCCCGCGCTCCGGTATACCTCCACCGCGTAATTGAAGAGCACATTGATGCCGCTGCCCTGTTGCAGAACCGCCAGTGCGATGCCAATGAAGAGCAGCCAGCGGACCGGAGCGGTGAGCAGCTCGCGCCACGGCGTACGATCCTGTGGGGCCGCGACACTTGCCGCAATCGACGCTAATTCGGCCTCGGCATAGACAGGGCCGCCGATGCGCCGCAGCACCGCAGCCGCCTGATCGTTCCTGGAGTGCGTGACCAGCCAGCGCGGACTCTCGGGGATGAAGGGAGCCGTGACCAGCAACACCAGTGCCGGTACCGCGACCGCGGTGAACATCCAGCGCCAGCCATAGTTTGCATTCCACGAGGCCGCCATGGCAGCGGCCGACAAATGCGCCGGCATCTTATCGGCGATCAGCCAGTTCGCGATCTGCGCGATCAGGATGCCGACGACGATCGAAAGCTGATTCACGCTGACCAGCCGTCCCCGCCATCCTGCCGGGCTGATTTCAGCGATATAGGTAGGAGAGACATTCGAGGCCAGCCCAATCGCGACGCCACCGGTGATGCGCCATGCAATGAAGGCCGAAAACGACGGCGCCCAGCCTGTCATTACCGAGGAGACCGCAAACAGCAGGGCCGAGACGATCAGCACTTTTCTGCGGCCGAGACGATCGCTGGCTGCGCCGGCGAGCAGCGATCCCGCAAAGCAACCGACCAGAGCACAGCTGTTCGCCCAGCCGACAAGAGCTTCTGAAGTGAGATGGAAGTGGGCCTCGTAGAAAGGACGCGCCCCTCCGATCACCACCCAGTCGTAGCCGAACAGCAGTCCGCCCAGAGCCGCGACAAATGCGATCGCCCACAGATAACCGAGGTGAAGGTCGGCGGTGGCGGTCGATGAGGCCGCCGGCACGGAAGACGGTCCGTGCATCCCTAGGGCACCCTGGCGGGTTCCGCTGCTTTCGTAATGGGCTGCAGCAGATCGGCCGCGCCGGCGTGGCTCTTGTCCAGGTTCAGCACCTTATGCAGCAGCTCTCTCGAAGCATCGGCCCGGCCCATACCGGCGGCAGCCTGAGCGCGCAGGAACAGACCATCGATGCGGTTGCGGCGACGCAGGTCATCCTCGAACAGCAGCATGGTGGGTAGCGAGGTAGCGAAATAGTCAATGCGGGGCTCAGCCTGCTCCAGCTCCAGCGAGTAATCGTGCAGCCGCTGAAACAGCGCCTCGGCTTCGGCGTTGCGCCCCAGGCGGAGGTACGCAAGGCCCGTCCAGAACGTCATATCCGACAGGTCCCGCACCGCCATCTGCTGGAAGTCGCCTTTCTGCCGGGTTGCGCGCGACCACCAGGCCGCCGCTTCCTCTTTCCGGCGCAGATGATCATACGCTTCGCCCAGCCAGTAATAGATGTCGCTGGGATTCGCCAGCAAATGGCGAGCCTCGCTCAGGTTTGCCGGTAGCTCAAGGGCCGCAAGAAACTCCGCGAGCGCCGCCTCGGGTTGTCCCTCGTTCAGGTATCCCCGGCCGAGCAGCAAACGGGCGCGCACATACTGTCCCAGGACTAGTCCCTCGCCGCCTTCCCATGGTTGGAATTTCCGGTTCAGCAGCAGTTCGAGGGCCTCCGCAGGCCGGCCCGTCTGGTTGTAGAGCGCAGCCAGCTCCACTGAAAGGTCGTCGCGCCGCGACAGGAGATCGGTGTGACGAAGGAGTTCGGACAGGCGCTTCTCGGGCGCTTCGCCTACACGCTTCCACAGCTGGTCGCGCTCGTAAAGGACCCGCGCGTCCTGAGGATTCGCCGCAAGCGCGCGATCGAAGCTGGCCATCGCCCGCGCGGGATCCTTGCGGATATTCAGGTAGGCAATGCCCAGATTGCGATGCGGAATCGAAAATGCCGGCTGCTGGCGTGCCGCAGCTTCCCAGGCAACGATGGCTTCCTCGTGGCGACGCTTGTCGTACAGCAGGTTGCCCAGCAGATAGTGGGCGACCCACAGATCGCTGCGCGCGGCTACCGCCGACTCCAGCACGGCCAGCTCTTCCAGACGGCTGGGGAAACAGTAGTCGGTGGGTGCCGCTGCCGCCCTCGCGTAGCTTTGCTCCGCTCCGGGGCGGTGGAGCGCGGCTTCCACATGCGCGATGGTAAGCAGGATCATCGGGGCCGATCCATCGCCCGCCTTCAGATCGGCGGAATGCAGAACGCGCAGTGCTTCCTCACGCTGCCCCGCGCGCAGCAGGTCGTAGGCAAGATCGAGGCACTGCTGTCCGTTCGCCGGCGCCCTGCCTTTGTGCCAGCGAGCTCCCAGGTCCAGCGGATCGAGACGAAGCGTTTCTTCCACGATGGCGGCAGCGGCGTCCGGCTCGCCGAGGCGCTTCAGAACCAGCGCCAGCAGATTTCGCGCATTCAGATTGTCGGCGTCGCAGCGAAGGCTGCGCTCCGCGTGATCGCGGGCGGTGTTCCAGTCGGACCGCGCCGCGTCGATCTCGGCGAGTGCGAAGAAGGCTGGACCGCGCCACGCGCCACTCCACGTGGCCTTGTAGAACGCATCGTATGCCGGCTTGTCTTCGCCCAGCCACCGGCGCGTGAGTCCCAGGTTGTAATACGGCTCGCCGTCACGCGGATTCGGGTTCATCTGCGTGAGTCGCGCAATCGCGGCCTCGAAGTGCTCTGCGGCCTGGGCGAATTCGCCGCGACGCAGGTGCCACAGGCCCAGCGCGTTGTGGAGGCGGCTCTCACCCGGATCGCGACGGAGCCCCTCCTGCCAGTAGTGCTCGGGGCGCCGGGTGGCGTGCCGGTACTGCTCAAGATGCAGGCCGGTCAGATAGAGCCCTTCGACGCTCTCCATCTCTTTCGGCTCCGGTGGCTCCTGCGCCACCATCGGCCGTTTCGCAGGCTTCACCTGCGCGCCGTCGTACTCGATCAGCATCCCCGCTTCGCTGGTCACGGTGACCGCGAGCGTCTCCAGCCGCGCATCGCCAGGCAAAGACGTTTGCAGAATCACCGGCTCGCTGGCGGAAAGGTTCTGCGTCCACCGGCCGATCTCGCGGCCCGCACTCGAAAGCGTGATTGTGGCCGCGGAAACAGCGCGTGTTGCCTCCACGCCGAGTCGCGCAACGTTGTTGTCAACGGCCACGCTCAGGGCGGCGTTCTCGTTCGCCGCCTGTGGCACCCCAATGGCGCGGATGGCGTACCACCGTTGCGTGAAGGTTCGCGTCTCCCACGGAGCCAGCCACGAAAAGTCCGGCTGGTTGTCGGTGTAGACGCCCCCCATCAGCTCGATATAAGGCCCATCGTGGTCGGTCAGGTTCCGGTCCCACGCGTACCCGAATTCGTGATTGCCCCACGTCCACTGCTTCTTTCCCGGGGCGATATGGTGGTTGGCCACATGCACCAGTCCCACCGCGGCGCGATGGTCGTAGCCGCCGCAGAAGTCCTCCTCGGTTCCCGTGACCATATAACTCGTGGGAACGGGGATGTTGGCATACCAGCTCAGATCGTGGGGGGGGATACGAACCGTCCGGCACAAACAGCCGCGGCTTCTCGTCGTCCGGCACCCCGCTCTTCGCACGCTCTCCGTAGTTCACCCCGTAGTAAAACCCGTCGCTCAGAGGAAAGGTGCTGATTGCCCTGCGAGCATGATCGGCCACATAGCGAACGTCACCGGGGAAAAAAGACTGGTATTGTTCATGAACTCTGACGGCTGCGTTGGCCCACCAGAGAAAGGTCTGGGTGAAAGGCGTGCGGTTGAAAAGCCGGACTCTGAGTTCGGCGGTGGCCTGCCCCGGTCGCAGGCAGACGCCATGCATCCCCTTCATGCGCAGCATCGGATCATGATCGCTGCACCAGATCGTCATCGAGCCATCCGGTGAGGCTTCGATCTCCGTCTCCACCGGCATGAAGGTCGTCGGACGATGATGCTGCGGCCAGTTGAATTCAACGCCGCCCGAGATCCAGGGCCCGGCCAGGCCGACCAGAGCAGGCTTGATCACATTCTGGCGGTAGAAAAAATCGTACCCCGAGACCTTGTCGTATCCGATGTGGATGCGGCCGCCAATCTCGGGCAGGATCATCAGCCGCAGGAATTCGTTCTCGATATGCAGGGCCTGCCAGGATTTCTGCTCCGGCTCAATGGCGATTCGATCGATGAACGGAAGAGGATAGACTCGGCCGCTGCTCCCCTGGTAGACCCGTGTTTCCAGAAACATCGGGTTAGGGTCGGGGTTTGCGGGGGGATAAG
>JBAUZR010000036.1:0-4853 GCA_049585375.1 Acidobacteriaceae bacterium | reverse complement strand
TTGACGTTCTTCCCGCAGTTCATCCTCGGCTATCTGGGCATGCCGAGGCGGTATGCGGCGTATCCTCCGGAGTTCCAGGTGCTGAACGTGTTCTCGAGCGCGGGAGCGAGCGTGCTGGGGGTGGGGTACCTGCTGCCGCTGCTGTATCTGACCTGGTCGCTGAAGTACGGGAAGATCGCGGGAGCCAATCCATGGCAGGCCACCGGGCTGGAGTGGCAGATTCAGTCGCCGCCGCTGACCGAGAACTTTGTCGAGACGCCGATTGTGACGCACGAGGCCTACGATTACGAGTGGCTGGAAAGCAAGAAAGCCAGAGAGGTGCCGACCGTTGGATAGCAACACACTCGCCGCGCAAACCGCAGTCCCGCCGCACGACGAACATGCGCATCCACCCTTTCTGCGCCACCACTTTGAGAACGTGGCGCAGCAGCGGGAGGCAGCTACGTTCGGCATGTGGCTGTTCCTGCTGACGGAAATCATGTTCTTCGGCGGCATGTTCTGCGCCTATCTGATCTACCGGAACTGGTACTACCCGGCGTTTGTGGCGGGCAGCCATACGCTGCACATCTGGGCGGGCACGCTGAACACGACCCTGCTGATCATCTCCAGCTTCACGATGGCGATGGCCGTCCACGCCGCAGAGACGCGGAAGCGCAAACCTCTCCTGCGCTGGATGGTCCTGACCATGGTCCTCGGCATCGGCTTCCTGTGCGTGAAGGCGTACGAGTGGCACGATGAGTGGGTGGAGCACCATGTGCCCGGGCTGAACTTCAGTCCCGCGGAGTTCCTGCACGGAAGCGCAGCCTATCCGGATGACAAGCTGCCCCTGGACATGGCGGAGAAGACGCAGGTCTATTTCTCCCTGTATTTCGCTATGACCGGCATGCACGCTCTGCACATGATCATCGGTGTTTCGCTGCTGGCGTTTCTGTTCGTGAAGGCATACGGCGGGGCCTACACCGCGGGGCATGTGGCGCCGATAGAAAACTTCGGGTTGTACTGGCACTTCGTCGATATTGTGTGGATCTTTCTCTATCCACTCCTCTACCTGATCAGTCGACATCAGTGACGAGGAACAGAGTTTAGAGTTTAGTGTTTAAGAATTGACTGGAGCGGGAGCTGCAATGGAGCACCACGAGCACCATCTTCATCTGACAGCATCGGAACCGACGCACCACGAGGATCACATCGTCACACCTGGCGTGTACCTGATCATTGGTACGTGTCTTCTGATCCTGACCGCGGCGACAGCGGCGATTTCCTATGTGGATCTGGGCGTCTTTAACGCGGTGGTGGCGCTGGCCATTGCGTGCCTGAAAGGGTCGCTGGTGGTTCTCTTCTTCATGCACGTGAAGTACAGCTCCAGACTGACCAAGCTGACGGTGACGGCGGGCTTCTTCACGTTCCTGGTGCTGCTCACCATGACCATGACGGACTACCTCAGCCGGGCGTGGGGACGCTGGTAGGACTGGCCGTCCAGGCGATCGCGCTTCGCGCCACAAATCGACAGGGAAACGAGGGGAGCGGCTGCGGCGGCTCCCCTTTGATGTTGGGGAGAGGACGAGTCGGGCTCTGTCCATTCCCGAACACCGCGTGGTCATTGCGAACACCTGAGCCGACGGGCGTTCGTGGTAAGTGACTGAGTTTAAGTTCTCCGGCAACCGCTGACTGCGGCATTTCGCGTGCTGCTGCCCCTTGTGCTTCGTGTGCCGATCCGGGCATCATGATGCAACGCCTGCCGGCCTCCAGTGGCGGGTGCGTAGTTTCCCCGGGGATTCTCGACAGAGCACAGAGCGATGCGGGCCCAGCCGCGCCAGGGAGGTCAGCGTATGTGGAAGAATATTGCGCTCGCGGGGCGAGTCCTGCGCAAGAATCCGGCGTTCACGGCGATTGCGGTCATCACAATTGCGCTGGGTGTGGGCGCAAGCACAGCCATCTTCAGCGTGACCGACGCCGTCCTGCTGCGGCCGCTGCCCTACAAGGATTCGGGGCAACTGGTGGTCGGGGGGATGGACCTGACGAAGCGCAATGTGCACGGGCTGCCCTTTTCCAATGCCGATTATCTGGACCTGAAAAACGGGACGCGACAGCAGTTCTCGGACATGGCGGGAATCTTCAGCTTTGAGGTCGTGGCGCAGAAGGCCGACGGGACACCCGAGCCCTTCACGATGGCGGTGGCCACGACGAACTTCTTCGACGTGATGGGCGCGCAGATTGTTGCCGGCCGGGACTTTGAGACGCAGGATGGAATTCCCCAGCCGACCACGGCGGGCGGACAGGGTGGGCAGCAGACCGGCAACGGCACCCCACAACCACCGCGGCTTCCGCAGATGGCGATCCTGAGCCACGAGTATTTCGTGAAGCGGTACGGCGGGAATCCGGCGGTGCTGGGGCACACGCTGGGCAATGCAGGCGGCCCGAATGCGGTGATTGTGGGCGTACTGGCGCCGGGGTTCCGGCTGTATTTCCCGCCGGAGGACCAGGTCGACGTGGCGCCGGATGTGTGGGTGGCGAACCGGCTGGACTATGACGCGACGGAGCGCAACGATTTCAGCATCGTTCCTGTGGGTCGCCTGAAGACAGGGGTAACCGTGCAGCAGGCGCAAGAGGCTGCCGACGCGGTTGCTGCGGAAGGACGGCGGTCGATTCCGATGGACGCGTCCGTCGGTTACCAGATCAGCCTTGCGCCGATGCGACAGCACCTGGTGGCGGCGGTGCAGCCGGCGATTCTGGCGCTGATGGGGTCGGTGATCTTCCTGTTGCTGATCGCGTGCGCGAACGTGGCGAATCTGTTGCTGGTGCGGGCGTCGCTGCGGGAGCATGAGTTTGCAGTGCGGGCGGCGTTGGGCGCCAATCGCTGGCGGCTGATTGCGCCGCTGTTCACCGAGGCCTGCATGCTGGCGGTAGCCGGCACGGCGCTGGGGCTGGGCCTGGCCTGGGCAGCCATTCGCGAACTGCGGCATCTGGCGCCGGCGAACCTGCCGCGGCTGGACTCGATTGGAATTGACGGGACCGTGCTGGTGTTCGCGGCGCTGGCAGGGCTGGCGTCGGCGGTGCTCTTCAGCCTGGCTCCGGCATGGCGTGCTTCTCAGCCGGCGCTGATGAACGTGCTGCGGGGCGCGAGCCGCACCTCGGGGCTGGCGAGCGGAGCGACACTCCGGAATACGGTGGTGATGGCGGAAGTCGCCGCCTCGTTTGTGCTGCTGGTGGGGTCGGGGCTGATGTTCCGAAGTTTTCTTGAGCTGCAGCGCATCGATCCTGGATTTGACGCACACAACCTGCTGACGTTCCGGGTGCTGGGCGCGGCGGGGACGGGCGGGAAGACGCCGGCGGAGCGCGAGGCACGGAGGCGGCAGATCGAAGACCGGCTGCGGGCGATTCCAGGAGTGGAGAGCGTCACGGGTTCGACCCCGTTTCCGCTGACCGGGGGATACAGCCCGGTTCGATGGGGGACGGAGGCCGCGATGTCGGATCCGAGCCGCTACCAGGCGACGGATTTGCAGATCGTGATTCCGGGATACTTCGAAACAATGCACACGCCCGTGCTGGCGGGGCGGACGTTCACCGAGGATGACGAGCAGCCCAACAGAAATTACGTGGTTGTGGACGAGGAACTCGCTAAAAAGGCGTTTCCGGGACAGTCGGCGGTGGGCAAGCAGATTGTCACTCGGGTGCAGACGCCGCAACCGGTGCTGGTGCAGATTATCGGCGTCGTGGCTCATCAGCGCGAGGAGTCGCTGGCAGTGCCGGGGCGGGAACAGATCTATTTTACGGACGCCTACTTTGGCGGATTCACCCCTCCCCGATGGGCGATTCGTACGGAACGCGATCCGGCAAGCTACGAAGGCGAGGTACGCGCAGCCATTGCCGGACTAAGCAGCAGCTTTCTGGTGGACAAGATGGAGCCGGACGAGACGGTAGTGCGCACGGCGGAGGCAGGGACGCGCTTTTCTCTGCTGCTGTTGCTGGCATTTGCGGTGATCGCGGGCGCGCTGGCCGGGATTGGACTGTATGGCGTGCTGGCGACTGCGGTGCGACAGCGGACTCCGGAGATTGGCGTGCGCATGGCCATGGGTGCGGATCGCGGAGACATTGTGCGGCTGATCGTGCGCCAGGGTATGCGGCTGAGCCTCATCGGCATTGCGGTGGGTATCGTGGCTGCGCTGGTGCTGGGCCGGGTGATGATGGCGATGCTGGTCGGGGTGAAGCCGACCGATCCGCTGACGTTCGCGGCCATGGCTGTGGCCTTTCTGGCGATTGCTGCGTTGGCGTCGTGGGTTCCGGCGCGGCGGGCCGCGGGACTGGATCCGAAGACGGCGCTGCACGAGAACTAGGACAGGGTGCAGGGTACAGAGAGGCTCGGTGCGATCGACAGATGGCCCTTGCAGCCGTAGGAGCGTTCCGATTTCGGTGTTCGCAGTCACGGCCGGGGGAAGGCGTAATAGCCGGAGCGGGCGGTGATGTGCGCGCCGGGCACCGAGCATTCCAGGCGGATGCGGTGGAAGGATTTGTCTGCCTTGAAGTTTGTTGGCTTGTAGACCATCCGGTACTGGTTCCGCTGCTCCGATTCCATGATGCGGAGATCGTCCAGGATCTGGCTGCCGTGCGGGTTAAGGAAGAGCCGTCCGCCAGTCTGCTGGGTCAGGTCCTGAAGGGTGCGGTAGCCATCGGAGAATTGGCCGCGGCGGCTGCGCACCATAGCGTAAATCGCGGTGCGGGTGCGCTGGCACATATCCACGGCTTCGCTGAGGTAGGCGTGGCTGGCATCGTCGATGCCGTCGCTGAAGAGCAGGATGAAGTTGCCGGTGGGCTGATCGGGGCCGGCATTCCACTGATCGCGGCAGGTGGTGTAG
>JBAUZR010000035.1:0-2516 GCA_049585375.1 Acidobacteriaceae bacterium | reverse complement strand
TAGATCACGTAGAGGTCCCAGGCTAGCGTGGAGTGATTGGCCACGATGGTGGAGGGCTGCTGGCTCGCGGCGTAGAAGCGAAGTTCGGGCGCGAGCTTCGTGACAAGGTGGCCGCCACGATAAACGTTGAGCAGGGCGAATTCGGTGTCGTAGTTGGGATTTGAATCCTGCGAGTAGTCGAGGCATTCGACCCGGTAAGGGCCGAGGTTGAAGCTCTGCTTGTAGTTCATGGTGCGCTCGACGCTCTGATTGAACGCCTGGCCGCTGATCCCGATGAAGATGAGGACGACGCCGAAGTGGACGATGTAGCCGCCGTAGCGGCGGGTATTGCGGCGGGTGAGCTGCACCATCGAAGCGAAGAGGTTCTGATGGGACTTCTGCTGGATGACGCGCCCGCCGTGGAAGAATTCCGCAAAGATGGCGGTGATGACAAAGCCGGCAAGGGAGAAGGTCATCCACGCGTAGAAGGCGCCCTGGTGATCGGTGGTGAAAATTGTCCAGGGATGAACGCCGAGGGGGATGATGGCGATGGCAACGACAAGCGCGACGATGCCGGGCAGGACGAAGTTTTTGCGGATGCTGCGCAGCGATGTGCTGCGCCAGGCCAGCAGCGGGCCGATGCCGGTGAGCAGAAGCAGAAAGACGCCGATGGGGACAGCGACGCGGTTATAGAAAGGCGCGCTGACGGTGACGCGATTGCCCTGCACGTATTCCGAGAGGACGGGGAAGAGTGTGCCCCAGAGGACGGTGAAGCAGGCGGCGAGCAGCACGAGATTGTTGAAGGCGAAGCTGGACTCGCGCGAGACCAGGGACTCGAGCTTGTGCTCGGTTCTGAGATGGTCGCGATTGAGGATATAGACGAAGGTGCAGATCGCGAAGACGATGACCAGGAAGACCCAGAACCAGGTGCCGATCGACGACTGGGCAAATGCGTGGACGGAGCTGACGAGTCCGGAGCGCGTAAGGAGGGTGCCGAGGATAGAGAGCATGAACGTCGAGAAGATGAGCCAGACGTTCCAGCTCTTCATCATGCCGCGCTTCTCCTGCATCATGACCGAGTGCAGGAAGGCGGTGCCGGTGAGCCAGGGCATAAGGGAGGCGTTCTCGACGGGGTCCCAGCCCCAGTAGCCGCCCCACCCGAGAACCTCATAGGCCCAGTGCATGCCGAGGAAGATACCCACGGTAAGGAAGAGCCAGGTGACCATGGTCCAGCGGCGGGTGACGTGGATCCACTTCTCGCCAGGGTAGCGCATCATGAGCGCGCCGAGAGCAAAGGCGAAAGGGACGCTGAAGCCGACATAGCCGAGGTAGAGCATCGGCGGATGGATGACCATCTCGGGATACTGCAGCAGCGGGTTGAGGCCGTTGCCGTCGGGAGGAATGGCGCCGGTGATCAGCGAGAAGGGCGTAGCCGCGACGTTGACGAGCAGCAGGAAGAAGACCTGGACGCCGGCGAGGATCGTCGAGGCGTAGGCGAAGAGCTTCACATCGACTTTGTGCCGCAGGCGAAGGACGAAGCCGTAGGCAGACAGGAGAAAGGCCCAGAGGAGCAGAGAGCCTTCCTGGCCCGACCAGAGGGCGGCAAATTTATAAGCGGCGGGGAGAGCGCGGTTGGAGTGCTCGGTGATGTAGGCGACCGAGAAGTCGTTGGTGAAGGCGGCCCAGACCAGAGCGAAGGCGGCGCAGGCGGTGGCAAAGAAGCTGGCCATGCCGGCGCGACGGGCGGTTTCGGCGAGGCGTTCGGGAGCGATGCCTCCGCGCCTGCCGGTGGCGAGCTGGCGCAGGGCAACGCCCCCCGCCAGCAGGTTATAACCGCTCAGGGCGAGGGCGACGAGGAGAGCAAAGCTGCCAAATGCGGGCATAGGGATTCAACCTTCTGATTGTCGCACTTTTGGGGAACCAAAACGGCGTTGCGCCAACCAGGGGACACTCTGATCTTCTCGTCAGCGCCGAAAGGCCGCTGTGACAAATCTCACACCGGTCAGGGCACGTTTGGCAATCGGTAGAAAGGTGGAAAATTTCGGGGAGGGTAAAGCGGAGAGTGCGGCGGGAATCAGGCGGTACGGCCCATGGGCTCGTGGAGGACGGAACGGACGAGCGCCAGGAGTTCCTCGGGGGGAAAGGGCTTGATGCGGAACATGACGTCGAGATCGCGATACTCGTCTTCCGCGTCGGCCAGGCCACTGAGCACCAGCACGGGGAGAGTGGGATAGCTGAGGCGGAGCTGGGTTACAAACTCAGGGCCGTTCATGCCCGGCATAAGGTGGTCGGTGACGACCAGACCGACAGGGTGGAAGCGATCGTTTTCCCTGAGGAAGTCGAGGGCCTGCCGGCCGTCGGAGGCCAGAGCGACACTGCGGCCGGAGCGCGCAAGGATGGCCTTTCTGGTGGTCGCCTGGATACAGTTGTCGTCCACCAGGAGAATGTCGGTAGCCATTGGGATGGAGGATTCCTTAAATTCGCTAAAGGTTGCCTGGGGTGGGGTTCCGAAAGTAAGCGGGCGTACTACTTTGGGT
>JBAUZR010000034.1:0-5543 GCA_049585375.1 Acidobacteriaceae bacterium | reverse complement strand
TCCTGGGAGAGGCTGTCACGACTGTGCAATGTGTTGGAATTCAACGGGAATACTCCGTGCTGTGGACTCAATTTGAGCAGGCAAGACACGGCCACGATGAATGCCGCGATGCGGAGGAGATAGGAATACCTTGGTTTCTATAAAGCCGCGCGCTTGCAGCCAGTGCGATCCACGCATTTGAAATTTTGATACGCTGTGGAGGAAGCTGTCAAACAACATGGATTGTCAGTTGGTCGTTGCGCCTTTCAAATTGCGGATGTTCATTCGGAAGAACTGCATCCGACTGATGATTCTTATCGCCGCGGTGGAGTGCCTGCTTCCGCTTGCAGCCAGGCCGGCAACGGTGGCCTCTCGCGTCGTCACCATCCGCAATGATGTTCCTCGCCTCGACACTGAAGGGCGCATTATCGACGCCCACGACGGTTGCCTTCATTTCTTCCAGGGCCGCTACTATCTCTACGGAACGGCTTATGGCAAGACCGCCGGCTACACCATCAATAACCGTTTCCGCGTTTACAGCTCCCCCGACCTCGTGCATTGGACTTTTGCAGGTGAGCTGCTCAAGTCACCCCCTGACGGCGTTTACTATCGACCTTACGTCGCCTATAACCCCCGCACCCACAAATACGTTCTCTGGTACAACTGGTATCCGAAACTGTGGGATGGCCGGGTCGGCGTGGCCGTCAGCGACACCCCCACAGGTCCCTTTACCATCGTAAATACCCGCGCAAATCTCTCCCATGCGCAGGACCATCCCGGCGACGGCAGCCTGTTTGTCGACAACGATGGTACGGGGTACTTCGTCTACACCACCATAGACGAACATCATGCCATCCGCATCGAGCGACTGGCACCGGACTTTCTCTCTTCGACCGGTCAGGCCACTCCTGTCCTCGCCAGAAACTGCGAGGCGCCCGCACTTTTTCGCCGCGGCAATACCTATTACGCCCTCTTTGACCACACCTGTTGCTTCTGCAAAGCCGGCAGTGGCGCCCGCGTTCTTGTGGCCTCTCATCCCCTTGGGCCGTACCGCCAGATCGCCAACATCAACATCTCCGGCGGCGAGCCCATCGTCCACGCGCAGCAAACCTATGTCGCGCAGATCCCCACTCCTGGCGGTGTGGCCTACATGTGGATGGCCGACCGCTGGCTGTCTCGCCCGGATGGCGAAAAGGGCCATGATCTTCAGTACTGGGCGCCACCGCTTCAGTTCACCGCCGATGGCTCCATCCTGCCCATCCGCAACCTGCCCTCGTGGAAGCTCGACATCGTCACCGGAACACGTCCCGCACACGTGAAGCATCCCTACATCTGGCCACCCAGGCCCGTCGTAGATACTATCCGTGTCGATCCCTGTTACGGCACACCGCTGAACGCCCAGGGCCAGCCGGTCACACCGCCATCCGCCAAATGAGCGGTGCTTCTGCCCGAGTGATGCCCCGCCATCGCTCCCACCGAATGTCGTAGTTTCCCATCAAAAATAAATCTCAATTTGCATAGATTGTCCCGCAATCGCCTGGCTAATCTGCGTGGGCATCGAAGAACGACGGCCACAGGATTTTACGGAGCACAGGGTGTCTGCCAGCAAGCTCAATCGTGGAAGCAGTAGCTCGCGCGAACGCGACGATTCCGTGCCAGCACGACGAAGGACTTCCTCTATGGGGTCAGGTCTTTCGGTGGATTGCATGGCACACCGCGAAGCCGATGCGAATGAAGTGATGTTTCACAGCACATGGTCGACATTTGGAGGCTACATGTCAAAAGGAATCCGGTTCTCAGGACTTATCCTCCTTTTCGTATGCATCTCGATTCCACTCACGGGTCTCGGCCAAACGACAGGGTCCACCCTCACCGGCCAGGTGACGGACCACAGTGGGGCGGCGATTCCAAATGCGACTGTGACGGCGGAGAATACAGGAACGAGTCTCACCGTCCAGTCGAAAACCGACGCCCAGGGAGTTTACCGGATCTCTCCCTTGCCACCGGGCAGATACGCCCTGACTGTAGCAGCGAGCGGATTTTCGACCTACATACAGCACGGGATCACGCTGAGTGTGGGGGTTGCGGCTACGCAGAATGTCAGTCTGCAAGTGGGCGCTGAGCAGCAGACGGTCAATGTGGTCGCCAATGCGGCACTGATTAACACCACCTCCCCCGCAATAGGCATGACGATCAACGAAGAATCCGTGACGCAGTTGCCGTTGAATGGACGCGATCCGCAATCTCTCGTCTTTCTCGCTCCCGGGACGACGAACGGAACCGCATACGGAATCGCCTACAATCAGGCGGATTTCACATTCCCAGAGGACACCGGAGCCTCCTCTGGAGTCGGTGCAGGGCGGGCAGGGAGCACATTCTATCTCCTGGACGGTGCTTCAAACACCGACGATTACACCGGCCTGGCGAATCCGTTTCCCAATGCCGATGCCACCCGGGAATTTACTGTCATCACAAATAACTTCAGTGCTAAGTACGGATATGCTCCCGGCGCTGTCGTGCTGATTGAAACGAAATCGGGGACGAATTCATGGCATGGAGGCGCCTGGGAGTTTCTGCGCAACCAGGGCTTTAACGCGTCGGATTGGTTCTCACATCAGGTCAATCCCCTCCATCAGAACCAGTTCGGTGTAGATTTGGGAGGGCCGATCCTCAGGAAAAAGCTCTTCTTCTTTGCGAACTACCAGGGCACTGACGCAAGTTCGGCATCAACCTCAGCGTTCGAATATACCTACACGGCGGCCATGCTGAAAGGTGACTTCAGCGCCATCCCGGAGACACTAAATGCGCCCTTTGGAACGGTGAATGGCGTCCCAAATCAGATCAACCCGGCACTCTTCAATCAGGCCGCGCTAAAGATTCTGCCCCTGATCATGCCGGAGAGCTCCAGTCCCAATGGGCAGCTCTACTACTCGACCGGTACGCAGCTCACTGACTACAACGAAGGCACCGGGCGCATCGACTACACCATATCTCCATCCCAAAGGCTTTTCCTGCGCGCTTACATCAACTATTACAACCATCCAGCTTCTGGAGTCCCGGGTAACATTTCGACATATACGCCTCCCAATCCCATGGAGGACTATAACGTGGCTCTGGGCCACACCTGGCTGATCAACCAAAAGGCGGTCAACGTCGCGACCCTGTACGATACGCAGATCGACTCTACCATCAGTGGCCAGGCGATCATGAGCAACGGTCAGGCATTTTGCTGGTCGGAATTTATCAATGTCAACGAGCCGCCCGGAACCTGCTCGACCGAAGGACTCACGATCGCCGGAAGTTCCAGCTATTTTTATGGACCCTATGTTGAGCCATGCGAGCAGGATCATGGAAATTACGGGCTGAACGATGATGTGTCCATCGAGGATGGTCGGCATAATCTGACCTTTGGAATCAATTTGCAACATCGCTGGATTAATGCTGCCTGCGATTATCCGGCGCAGCCGATCATCGATTTCGATGGACAATACACGAATTATGCGATGGCGGACTTCTTATTGGGGGACATGGCATCCATGACCCAGGGCGCGGGAGCATACGGAACTTATAACGACTGGCAGTTCGGCCTGTATGCCGAAGACAGCTTTAGGTATAGCCCCGGAGTTACTTTTCAGCTCGGTCTGCGATGGGATCCAAATTTTCCGCTAGCCCTCGGAGCCGGCCGAGCGGCAACCTTTGTGGCCGGACAGCAAAGCGTTGTCTATCCTGACGCACCGGTCGGGCTTGTTTTCCCGGGAGATGCCGGAGTGGGCCCCGGCCTGATGCAAACCCAATACGGCTATTGGGAACCGCGCCTCGGTGTGGCGTGGCAGCCGCGCTCTTTGCCTCGCACATCGTTCCACGGAGGCTTTGGATTGTTTACGGGGCCACAACTTGCCTCGCAGGATGATCACACGACGAACAACAGTCCGTTTGCGCCCACATTTACTTTAAACGGCACTGCGACCACTCCGCTCTCTTTGGATAATCCATGGTCAGGCTTTGCTGGAACGGGGGGCGAGAGCCCATTCCCGCCCTTTGCCTCCTATGCGTATCGTCCACCGCCGTCGGTCACCTTCACCCCAGGGCTTGCGATTCCCGATGCCCTGGATCCCAAAGCGAGACTGGGAATGACTCAGGCATGGAACGTGGCCGCTGAGCAACAACTTGGTCCGAATTCGATGGTTCGGGTGGCCTATGTCGGCAGTGAGTCTTACCATCAGATGATCACGGTTGACAGGAATCCCGGCCTGTTCCCGGCGGGAGGAAGTCGGACCGAGTTTCCCAACCTCGGACAAATCCTCTATAACGAAAGTGCCGGCACAGCCAGCTACAACGGTCTCGAAGTTACGGTCGATCACCACATGGCACGCGGACTGCAGTTTCAGTCCAACTGGACATGGTCGAAGCTGATCGATACCGCGAGCAGTGCCAATCTCGGCTTCGGCTATCAGACGATGTTCGACCCCTTCAACATCGATCGCAGCCGCGGCATCTCCCTGGTCAGCTTTCCTTTCATATGGGTGAGCAATGCGATCTACACCACGCCGGGTCTCACTCAGCACAATCAGCTTGTACGACAAACGCTCGGTGGCTGGGAAATAAGCGCAATCATCACTTCGCAGTCGGGTCAGCCGTTTACGGTCTACGGCGGCTTCGGTAATAACAACTCCCAATCGCTGCAGTATGCCGACCATGCCGACCGGGTACCCGGTACGGCCCTGGACGTTCGTAGCGGCGGCAAGTCCCACTGGCTGAACGACTATTTCAACATCGATGCCTTCACCGAAAATCCGGCCGGAACCTTTGGCAATACCGGTAAGGACATCATGCGAGGCGCGCCCTACAATAACATTGACGCTGGCCTCGACAAGAACTGGAAGATATTCGACAAGTACGCCCTCCAGTTCCGCTGGGAGATGTTTAATGCGCTGAATCACCCGAACTTTGGTCTTCCCAACGCGACCAACCAGATTGGTTCCAATGGCGCGAATGCCGGTGGCACTGAGGGGCAAATTATTTCGATGTTCGGTTCACCCCGCATTATGCAGGGGGCGCTGAAACTCACTTTCTAGATTGCAGACTGCCCTGCGGATCGCGTGCAGGAAGAGATTCCCGCGCCTTCCTTTCCTCTCCTGGATGTGCGATGCCCCGTGCAGCATAGCACGCTGCCCGCCAAACGCGACGCGTCGCACAGAGCCAGAAGTCGGCTGTCCTCTCTGCGTTCCTAGTTGGGGATTGCCGGAAGCAGGCGCCGCGATGACAACGAACTTTACACCGGAATGGCAGCCTATGTATTACGTGATGGATGAACGCAGTGCGCAACAATACGTGCGCGAATCGTTACCGGCAAGACAGATGTTCGAAGGGAAGAACGACATCTGTGTCGCGGACTTATCAGACGGGAACATTAACCTTATATTCCGTGTGTTTAGTGCGAGCGACCCAATTGCGAGCTCGATGCTGATTAAGCAGGCGCTTCCCTACGCGCGTCGCTATCCGGAACTGGCGCTTACCCTTGACCGAGCGCGAATCGAATATCAGGCTCTCGACCTGGAAAGGCG
>JBAUZR010000033.1:0-2031 GCA_049585375.1 Acidobacteriaceae bacterium | reverse complement strand
GATGGAGACCCAGGGGGTTTTCCAGCGGGGATGGATTTTGCCGAAGGCGGCGGGGAGGTAGCGGTCGATGCCGACGACGAAGGGGACGCGGGCGATGCCGGCGACCGTGGATCCGACGCCGCCGGCATTGCCGATGGTGACGAGGACGGCGGCGAGGATGCCGAGGAAGCCGATCTTCAGGGCGACGGAGCCGATGGTGATGGCGTGGAAGACACCGCTCTGGGGGTCGAGGGCGGGCGCGGGGACGAGCGTGAGGACGGCGAAGGTGCCGGCGATGTAGATGAAGGCGATGAGGGCGCCAGCTCCATAGACGGCGCGGGGCAGGGTGCGGCGGGGGTCGCGGATTTCGTCGCTCATGGCGGAGACGAGCTCGAGGCCGGTGAAGGCGAAGGCGATCTGAGACCAGAAATTGACGGTGTCCCAGTTCCAGGCGGGGAGCATGTTGCGCAGGGTGAAGTGGGTGACGGAGCCGCTTCCGTGATGGAAGGCAACGAGCACTGCGACGATGACGAGGATCAACAGCGGTACGAAGGTGCCAACGCCGCCGGCATTCTGGAGCCACTTGCCGATGTTGAGGCCGATGATGTTCAGCCCGACAGCCACGATGAGCAGGCCCATGGAAACCCAGAGCTGGAAGGCGCGGTCCTGAGAGAGCGCGGAGCCGTGGGGGCCGATGATGTAGGCGGACATGGAGGCGGAGGCGAGGAGCAGGCCGGGGAAGTAGAAGACGGTGTAGATCCAGTAGGTCCAGCCGGCGATGAAGCCGTGGAAGTCACCGAAGGCTTCTTTGGCCCAGATGTAGAGGCCGCCTTCGTGGGGGAAGCGCGAGGAGAGCTCGTTGATGACGAGGGCGCCGGGGACAAAGAAGAAGATGGCGGCGATGGCCCAGAGGCTGATGGAGGAGGTGCCGTTGTGGCCGGCGGCGGCGATCCAGCGGGGGCCGAGGACGGTGGCGATGTTGAAGAGGAGGACGTCCCAGAAGCCCATGGTCTTGCGGAGCTGGGGTTGGGTGTCGGGAATCATGGGCCGTCAGGACAGCGTACAGCGGATAGCGGACAGCGTACAGCGTAGAGGCGGACGCTGGGTGCGTTAATCGAGAGTAATCATGATGCGGGTGAAGCGGGCGGGGTCGTCGTTCCAGGCGCGAAGGATGTCGGGGGTTTGATCCATGGGGACGGTGGTGATGGCGCGAGCGACGGGGAAGCGGTGCTGCTCCAGCATGCGGATGACCTGCTCGAAGTCGGCGGGGAGGGCGTTGCGGGCGCCGAGGATGGTGAGTTCCTTTTGCACGAAGAAGCGGGTTTCGTAGGTGACCGGCTCTTTGGCATAGCCGATGTAGACGACGCGGCCGGTGAAGGAGACGAGCTCGACGGCGGCGCGGAAGGTTTCCGGTGAGCCGACGGCTTCGATGACAACGTCGGGACCGTGGCCGCTGGTCCAGGCGGCGAGGGCGTCGCGGGGATTGTCGCGGATGGAGTTGAGGAGGTGGGTGGCGCCGGCTTCGCGGGCGACGGCGAGCTTGGCGTCATCGATGTCGATGGCGATGGTGGTTGCGCCGCGGAAGGCGGAGGCCGCGATGGCTCCCAGGCCGACGCCGCCACAGCCGAAGATGGCGACAGTGTCCCGGTCGGTGATCTGGGCGCGGGCGACCGCGTGGGCGCCGACGGTGAGAGGCTCGACGAGGCAGAGCTCCTCGAGTTGAAGATTGCCGGTGAGGAGTTTTTCGGCGGGGACGGCGAGGAATTCGGCCAGAGCGCCGTCGCGCTGCACGCCGAGGGTGCGATTGTCGCGACAGGCGTTGGGGCGGCCATTGCGGCAGGCGGAGCACTGACCGCAATTCGCGTAGGGCGAGAGGGTGACGTGGGTGCCGGGGGCGAGAGGCGATTGGCCGGGATCGACGATGGTGGCGGCGATTTCGTGTCCAGGAATGCGCGGATAGGAGACGAGGGGGTTGCGGCCGCGCCAGGAGCTGAGGTCGGTGCCGCACAGGCCGACGCGACTCACCCGCAGCAGGGCTTCGCCGGGCTGCGG
>JBAUZR010000032.1:0-1660 GCA_049585375.1 Acidobacteriaceae bacterium | reverse complement strand
ATCCTAATTTCCTGACCAAAAACGTCTATGCCTTTCTCGGAGCCATCTCGAAGCGGCCTGAGATTGCCGCGGCCATTCCGTCCTACCTGCCTGCAGTTCCGCAACTCTATGCCGACGTGGATCAGGACAAGGCCTCCCAGCAGCAGGTCGATCTCAGTTCTATCTACACCACCCTGCAGACTTTCATGGGCGGCTATCTCGTCAATTACTTCAACCGCTTCGGCCGCCAGTGGCAAACTTTCGTCGAAGCCGAAGGCGACACGCGCACCAATATCCAGAACATCAACCAGTTCTATGTCCGCAGCGCCAACGGCAGCCAGGTCCCGCTGGGTTCGCTCGTGCACGTGAAGCAAATCACCGGCCCTGAGTTCATCCTGCGCTTCAATGAATACAACGCCGCGCAGCTCAATATCGCGGGCGCACCAGGCTACAGCTCCGGGCAGGTGCGCGCGGCCCTCGAGCAGGTCTTTCATCAGACGATGCCGCCCGGCATGGGCTTCTCCTACCAGGGCATGAGTTTCCAGGAGCAGCGTGCCGCCGAGGGCGTTCCAGCCTGGATGGTCTTCGGGATCTCCCTCCTCTTCGTCTTTCTGATCCTCGCCGCTCTCTACGAAAGCTGGACTCTGCCGTTCAGCGTCCTGCTCAGCACTCCGGTCGCCATCCTGGGCGCCTACCTCGCACTCACCATGCGTTCGCTCGAGAACGACATCTTCGCCACCGTCGGCCTCATCATGCTCATCGGCCTCTCCGCGAAGAATGCCATCCTCATCGTCGAATTCGCCGTCGTGAATTACCGCAACGGCCAGAGCATCGCCGAGTCCGCGCTGCACGCCGCGCGCCTGCGCTTCCGGCCCATCATCATGACCGCCCTCGCCTTCATCTTCGGCTGCCTGCCGCTGTGGACGGCCACCGGCTCCGGCGCTTCATCCCGTCGCATCCTGGGCACCGTCGTCATCGGAGGCATGACCCTCGCGACTGCCGTCGGCATCCTCATGGTTCCGGTCACCTTTTCAGTCGTTGAATATCTCTCTCACCGCTTCGTCAGAGGAGGCCGCGGCACCAGTATGGACTCACCGCACTCGCCTGATTCCGGCGACAGCCACGGTCCTCCTCCATCGCAGCAAACGCAGGGAGGTGAAGCATGATCGCTCCTGTCTCGTGCCGAGCGTGCCCCCACGTATCTCGTAACGTGTCCCCGAACGCTTCGCAGAATAAGCGCCACATCCTTCTCGCGGTCCTCACCGTCGCGTCCATATTCCTGCTCGGCTGCACCGTGGGACCGAAATACGCGCGCCCCGCCGTCCCCGCACCGCCCGCTTTTCGCGGAGCGGACAACGCGCCGGTCTCCAGCGCGAATGCGGGCTCGCTCGGCGACCAGAACTGGGTTGAAGTCTTTCACGAGCCGGAACTCCAACAGCTCATCAGCACCGCGCTCGCCGATAACTTCGACGTTCGCATCGCCGCGCAGCGCATGCTTGAGCAACAGGCACAGCTCCGCATTACCCGCTCGCAGCAGTTCCCCTCGCTCAGCGTTGGAGGCACCGGGATCGGCGCCGACCTGCCCAGTTCTCTCGGCAGCAGCCTCCCCAGCGGAACCATCTCCGCTGGCAGCTTCAACCTTTCCGCTGCCTGGGTTCCCGATTTCTGGGGACTCTACCGC
>JBAUZR010000031.1:0-3227 GCA_049585375.1 Acidobacteriaceae bacterium | reverse complement strand
AGAACAAGCTGGCAATCGGGTGCCAATCAATATGCGAGAAATAAAGCGGAGAATCCGGTCACTTTTGTACAGCGTTCTGGCCCTCTCGCTATTTAAACTTCAGACGGAATGAAGCCGGGGCTGCAGGGACGCGTCTTTGGTCCTGAGACGTTTCATCTCTCCGGTGGAGTCTTCTGAGATCCGGAAATCTCGGATCAAATGGTCTCCCCTGGTAGCTATCAGAAACGGATGCGCGGCGGCCATGACGGAAACCGTGCGAAAGCAGGCTTGTGCCTGGCCAATGCATCAGGTCATCACTAATCGATGACGGTTTTCAGGCAGTCAACTTGATGAACAGCCCCATAAGGGTGGGTTCTAAAGCAAAAGAGGAGTAAATGTATGTTGAAGCGTCTTCTGATCTTCTCAACGCTCGTTCTGGTTTCGTCACAAATCGCGATCGCCTCCGACCATGAGGACGACGTCGCTCGCACCCATAAGGCTGCGCAGGTCTTCAGGGAGATTATGGATACGCCCGATCAGGGCATACCTCACGACCTGCTGGACTCTGCAAAGTGCATTGCCATCATTCCAGGAGATAAGAAGTTCGCCTTTATCTTCGGAGGCAGCTACGGGCGGGGAGTAGCAACTTGTCGCACCGCGAATGGATGGAGTGCTCCGGTGTTCATCGCCATCGATGGAGGGAGCGTTGGATACCAGGTTGGCGGTTCGTCAACGGATCTGGTCATGCTCTTTATGAACGAACACGCAATGCACAGCCTTCTCAGCGATAAGTTCAAACTGGGAGCCGACGCTTCTGTAGCGGCAGGTCCCGTCGGCCGAAGCGCCGCTGCAGGAACCGATGTGAAGCTGAACGCGGAGATCCTTTCCTACTCGCGCAGCAAGGGTATATTCGCAGGAGTCAGCCTCGACGGCGCAGTGGTTCAGATAGACAAGAGCGGAGATGCAGCCCTCTATGGGGCCGATGTCGACAGGCACGAGATTCTGGACGGCAGGACTCCGGTTCCCGCCTCGGCAAGGGACCTTATACGAGAGCTGCATGGGTACACACCGAGAGCCAGCGGCATGTAGCAGTATTTATATGGCCACCTCCCGCCGCGATCATTTTGCACACGGCGGGAGATCACCGATGCACAGATCGTCGGAGCCCCGGGCCGCTGAAGGATCCCGGTTAGGACGAACCACAATTGCGGTGACCCCGCGGGGCGAAGCAAGCACAAAGACCCGCGAACCGCGTTGATCCAGCACCGGTCCTTTTTCGACGAACTCGTCAAGGTACAACCGACTTCTCCGAAATGGATAACGCGGGGATCTCCAAAGAACATTGGAAGATCATGTTGATCTCGGGCATGAGCTTCTTCACCGACGCCTATGACCTTTTTCATCATCGGTATCGTCATGGCGCTGCCTACGCCCATGTGGCACGCCGCCGTTCTGCTCTCCACTCATCTCTCGCATGACATTATTTGGCGCGTTCTGATCTCTTTCGGCGCCCTGCCGGCCCTTGCCGTTTATGGGGCGCGCCGTCACTTCAAGGAGTCGCCACGATTTCTCAAAGCTTCAGGTCATGAAGAGGACGGTTCCGGCAAACCGCAGGTGGCAGGATTGCGTCTGGCCACGCTACGGCCATTAGGGCATGCACTGCGTTGAAGATTGAACGGCAGAAGATGATCCGTGTTATGCATGAGGAGCATGCGTTCTCCGATCTGTTCCTCAGGTTCCTGCTCGCGGGCAGCATGCGCACCCAAGCCGATATGGTCGAACAGAGAGAAGCTCGAATCCCGACATCTGGGGCATGTTGAGATCGGAGACGATGAGTTCCGGAAAGGTCAGGGTGTTCTATTCGAGTGATGCAATTACAGATAGGAAACATTGACGACGAGTTCTTTGCCCCTTTGTCCCACCACCCGACAAAAGGTTCTGTCGTCCTGGCGAAGAAAATCCAGGTCGATTCGACTGTTACCGACGCGCAGGTCTCGGACCTCGAGAAAGGTGAGGAACTCCGGCAGCCGTGGGTTCACGATTCGGAGGTCTCCGTTGGATGCGTCCGGCTCCAACCCCAGTAGCGCTGTCAGAATCATGATGGGCGAGCCGGAAGCCCAAGCCTGAGGGGAGCAGGAAACTGGATACTGCACTGGCTCATCTCGATGATGTCGCTGGTTGCCACAGAACAACTCCGGCAGCCGATATTCGCGGAAGTGGAGTGAAGTTTCGAATAGCGCTGAGAAGATGGCTGAGGTCTCCTGTTTGTATCCGTACCGGGCCATTCCAAATGCAATCAATGAATTGTCATGCGGCCAAACAGAACCGCGATGGTAACTCATGGGATTGTAGGTCCGCTCTTTCTCGGAAAGGGTACGGATGCCCCAACCGGAGAAGAGACCATGGCCGGTGAGCTTTGTCACTACATGGCGCGCCCGCTGGTCCTGGATCGTATGGGTAAAGAGGAGGTGTCCCGGATTGGAAGACATGACGGCCAGCGGCCGCTTGTCCCGGTCGAGAGCCATAGCATAATACTGATCCTCTTCCAGCCAGAACGACTGCTCCAGCTTTTGCATCAGCTCACTCGAACACTCCGTCAGCCCGTCCGCTTGCTCGGAATCAGCCAGCAGGCGCATGAGCGAAGCCGCCCGCCGGAATGCATCGGCTGCATATCCCTGCTCTTCCACCAACGCAATGGGCGCCTCGGCCAGCGTGCCGTCAGCATGTGCCATCGCATCACCGGAGTCTTTCCACCCCTGATTGAGCAGGCCCTTCTCGGTTTTTCTTCGATATTCGATCAGGCCGTCGCCATCCATGTCACCGTACTCGATCAGCCAGTTAAGCGCGGCGGTGAGCGAGGGCCTCATTTCCTCCAATAGCTCCCGGTCTCCAGTCCATTGAAAGTATTCGCTTAGCAGAATGATGAAGAGTGGCGTCGCATCGACTGAGCCATAGTTCCTTCCGAATGCAACCTCTCCTGTCGCCGTCATTTCGCCGCAGCGCAGTTCATGCAGGATCTTGCCGGGCTGCTCGTCGTTATCGGCGCATTCTACCCGTCCCTGGCAGGCTGCCAGGGAACGCAGCGTGCCGCGCGCCAACGTAGGATTCAAAGCCAGAGTCTGAAAGGAGGAGATGAGGGAGTCTCTACCGAAGAGCGCGGCAAACCAAGGCACGCCGGCGGCTATCGTCTTCTCTCTTCCCTCCGGAATCTGCAATGAATAAAAATCCTGCAACGAGGTGTATAGCAT